>CAZSVI010000115.1:0-11795 GCA_964610205.1 uncultured Oscillospiraceae bacterium | reverse complement strand
GGTTCAGTTTGTATATAGATTACAATTTTTGCTAGCTTTTTGGGTTACAATCATAAAATTATATGTATAAATTATTCTCGGATCAAATATCATTATATCACAGCAATATGGTATGAAAAATATTTTGTTCAATATTTCATCTTTTTTCCTTTGACAATTGTAAAAATCTTACCCGGTATTTTTTAAATTCCTATTGGTAATACTAATTGAAGGATTCTGTATAACAATGTATTTGCCGGAATATTTGTTTTGCAATTCAAACAGGATCCTGCGAAGGATTCCGCTGTTCAACAGTTCAGAATCCTTGGACTCTATTGTAAAAGGAGTTGTCAGTATGAAAACACCTATTGACAGGTTGGCAATCCTGCTTTTAATTGTGGGAGGATTAAACTGGCTGGCAATCGGACTTTTTGGGTATGACTTTGTAGCCGGTATTTTCGGTGGAGTAGAAGCAATAGGAAGCCGAATTGTATACTCTCTGGTAGGCATTGCCGGGATTTACAGTATCAGTCTTCTTTTCAGGGAGGCTCCAGCTACGGAATAATCCCAGTGTCCAATAACTGATCCCGTAAGAAAACGGAGTCCCAACTCCTGGTAAAAAAGGCGCATGATTTAATGCGCCTTTTGCCATAGCAAAAACATGATTTAGTACTGCTACGGCAAAACAAAAGAAGTTTTGAACCATCTTTCACTGTAGTATTATAAAAATTTTACTGTTTTAGCTATTTCCCTGTAAAGACTCCAAATTTATAGTTAATGCCAAATTTTCCATATAATTAAATTCAATTCTCTCCACTTTAAGTTCAAGATGTTTTAAAACTTCGTTTATTTCCTTTTCAAGCCTCTTCTGCATAACCTCGACAACCAGCGTATCCATAGATCATACTCCTATTCAGGATTTGAAGTTTTCCGAATACGGATAATAAGCTTCTGTAAATAAATAGTCTGGTAAATTATCTCTGTCATACGCTCCTATGATATCTTATTTCCTTGAAAAAGAAAACAACTCCTTTTTGAGTTGTGAATATTTTTCTTGCGCTTTAAGGCCATATAAGTTTCAACTTAAATATATATAATACTTTCGGGATTACGGGTATGACTAGTTTTTAAGAATCATCATTTCGATCCTTCTATTGCTCTGCCGGCCCTCAGCTGTACTATTATCACCGATTGGCCTGAATTCCCCATTACCGGTAGCTGTAAGCTTGGATGGATCCAGATTTAATGAATTAATTAAGTAAACTACAACATTGGTTGCCCGCTTTGTCGATAACTCCCAATTACTCGGAAATAATGGCGTATTAATTGGAACATTATCGGTATGCCCCTGAATCATAATTTCATTTTCAAGAGGAACAAGAGATTTGCCAAGTATATTTAAAGTTTTTTTACCTTCATCTAATATTTCCGCGCTTCCGGACTCAAACAAAACCTGCGAATTCAAACGAACCAGCAGATAGTCTCTTTCCTCTATAATCTCTACAAGGTCTGAAAGCCCCAGTTTTTCAACATTCTCCTCTAATTGTGCCTTTGCCTGTTGAAGTTTTTGATCCTGTATTTTAACCTTATCATCCAGAATAATTTCTTCGGCTGTCTCAGTATATCGTTCACTGTCAACCCGCCTCTGACCCGTATCATCAGGGTTTATAAAATTTACGGTTAATATGCTCTTGCCCATGTTACTTCTAAGTTCGTTTCCACTGGATTTTTGTATATATGAACTTCTGAGGGCATTCGCAATTTCTTCAAATTTCTGTTTGTCTATTGTGGCCATGGAAAACAGAAGCACAAAAAAAGTCAACAGCAATGTAACCATATCACTGTATGTTACCATCCACTCAGGTGCGCCACTGCCTTCACTCTTATTATCTTTTGCCCGTCTTCCCAATTTCACACCACCTTGTCAGTCCGGATCCTATTCCTTATTATTTTCTGTTTCAGCTTCTCCTCCGCCGACCGATTTTTCATAAGCAGTTCTTTGATCAGGAGACAGGAATGTTTTTAACCTGTGTTCCATAATTCGAGGATTTTCGCCCGATTGAATTGAGAGTACTCCCTCTATCATCATTTCTTTAAGACGAATTTCCTCTTCACTGTTTTGCTGCAATTTTGTAGCAATAGGATTACAGACCCAGTTTGCCAGTATGCTTCCATACAGGGTTGTAACCAGCGCCATAGACATAGCCGGACCAATATTAGAAGGATCATCCAGAGATTTTAACAGATTAATAAGACCCAATAAGGTTCCAATCATCCCCCACGCCGGAAACTGCGCGGCCATAGTCTTGAACAGCGCAATCCCTTTTCCGTGACGTACGCCCATATTGTCCAATTCCAGCTGCATGGAATCACGGATTATTTCAGGCTCCACTCCATCAACCACCAGTTCAAGCGCTTTTTTCAAATAATTATCCGTTATGTCCTCCTGGCCTGCCTCCAATGCCAGAAGTCCCTCTCTCCGGGCCTTCTGCGACATATCAACCAGCATCTGAATTGTCTTGAAAGGTGAATTATCTTTTTTCTGAAATACATGAGGCATTAGTTTCGCAATTTTTTTTATCTCATCAAGTTCAAAACTGATTAGTGTTGCCGCAATACCCCCACCCGTTGTTATGGCTAATGACGGAATACTCACAAAACTGCCAAGTTCTCCCCCATTCATCATTCCGAATATGATACAGCCTAAACCAAGAACGATTCCTATAATGGTTGCAAGATCCATAATCCATACTCCTGTCTCAATGGATTTCTCTTTTGCATCAATTTACGCAAAATATATATTTATAACAACGGAAGCAATTTACTGCAATTGCAATACACCGTTGTATCAAGGCGGGAACAGAGGATTTTGCTGTACAAAATCCATCAATGAGCAACCTGTAAAAATATGCTCACCACCTGATTTATCCAATCGGTATCCGCCACCTGCAAGGGCGGGGGACATTTTTATTCCTCGTTATACTTATTTACAATTGTTATATCGTAATATTTCTATGTTTACTTTATAGAACCGAATACAGTTTACACTAAATAAAAAACAATTTTGTCATGATAATCTAATAAAAGTTGTTGCATTTTTATACATTCTAATGTATAATCATACATTATACCCTTTATGGAGGTGCCGCTATGAAACATTTGCTCTGTTTAAATGACTGGGCATCAAGTGAAATTTTGAATGTGTTGGATTTGGCCGATAAGCTTAAATATGAAAGCAAAAATGGAATACGTCACGATCACCACCTCAAAGGAAAAACACTGGGTATGATATTTTCGAAATCATCAACCCGAACCCGTGTTTCTTTCGAGGTGGGAATGCATCAGTTAGGCGGGTACGCTTTGTTTTTAAGCTCTGCCGATATTCAGCTTGGCCGTGGGGAAACGGTATTTGATACGGCAAAAACCCTTTCCAGATACCTGGATGGCATTATGATCCGGACATTTAATCAAAAGGATGCTGAAGATCTGGCTGCCTACGGAAGTATTCCAGTTATTAATGGACTAACGGATGAACTGCATCCCTGCCAGATTCTTGCCGATTTAATGACCATACGTGAATACAAGGGTACTCTGAAGGGGTTAAAGCTTGCTTATGCGGGTGATGGTAACAACGTTGCCCATTCCTTGCTTATAGGCTGTGCTAAAACCGGAATGGATATCTCTGTCGCAACTCCGGCAGGTTATGGCTGTGATAAAAAATATGTTTCCATATCAAAAGAAATTGCAAAAGAAACAGGAAGTAATATACAGATTACAACCGATGCAAAAGCGGCTGTCACGAACGCTGATGTGGTGTATACCGATACATGGGTAAGCATGGGAATGGAAAAGGAAAAGGAAGAACGGGTAAATGTATTCACCCCCTATCAGGTAAACGGCCAATTATTCTCTCTTGCAAAACAAAATGCGGTATTTATGCATTGTTTACCTGCATACAGGGGATTTGAAGTAACCGAGGATATTATTGATGGACCAAACTCTGTAATCTTTGATGAAGCCGAAAACCGCCTGCATGCACAAAAGGCCGTTATGGTCATGCTGCTGGGCCAGGCTGTTTGAACAGGAGGAACAGCCTTGGATTATTCATTTATTATCCGTCGTGCCGAGCCGGCCGATGCACCCGATGTTTATGAGATTCTTCAGAAGGCTTTTCACGAATACGCAGCGGCTGCAGGAATCAAAGAACTGGAAGCTCTGAAAGAAACCATCTCCGATATTGATAGAGAAATACGTGAAAAGGTTGTTTATATTGCAATCATTGATAGTCATATTGTAGGTACGGTCCGGGTGGATATAACAGGAGAAGATGCTTACATCAGCCGGTTTGCCGTCAATTCAACCCACAGGAATATTGGTATTGGGAAATCACTTATGAATCTTGTTGACAAATACCTTATTTCTGAAAAGGTTAAAAAGGTTTATTTACATACTGCTTCCCGCTATGGGACTCTTATGCGTTTCTACTACGGCAGGGGGTTTTACGTGGATTCAGTCACACATGACCGTGGATATCCGAGAGCGAGGCTTGTTAAGGAATATTAAAAAAGGTTTCCCTTACGGAAACCTTTTTTATTTTACCAGCACATAGTACTAAAGCATCTGTATGGCTTCAATAGCCTTATCAGCTATATTTCCCGCCGTAAGTCCGTATAATTTTAAAAGCTCATACGGATTACCTGATTTACCGAATTTATCCATTACACCTACCATTTTCACGGGTACCGGATACTCGCCGCAAACCACTTCAGCAACAGCGCTCCCCAGACCGCCTACAATGGTATGTTCTTCCGCGGTGACAATGCAACCTGTCTCTTTTGCCGCTTTGATAATAATATCCCTGTCAATGGGTTTAATGGTATGGATATCAATTACCCTGGCATTTATATCTTCTTCCTCAAGAAGTTTGGCTGCTTCAAGCGCGTATTGAACCATTAACCCGCTTGCTATAACCGTAACATCAGTACCGTCTCTTAACATGACACCTTTACCAAATTCAAATCTGGTATTTTCCTGGTGAACAGCCGGCACATTTAAGCGCCCCAGTCTTAAGTATACCGGACCGTCATGTTCAATTGCGGCTTTTACCGCAAAAGTCGTACAGTATGCATCGGAAGGGCTTATTACTGCCATATTCGGAATAGACCTCATTAACGCTATATCTTCAATTGACTGATGTGAAGCACCGTCTTCCCCAACGGATATTCCGGCATGAGTCGCGCCAATTTTTACATTTAACCCCGGATAGCATATGGAGTTTCTAACCTGTTCAAATGCTCTGCCCGCAGCGAAAATTGCAAATGAACTCGCGAAAACAATCTTCCCGCAGCTTGCCAGACCTGCCGCTACCGACATCATATTCCCTTCTGCTATTCCCATATTGATATGCCGTTCAGGATACTTTTTCTTAAACGCATCGGTTTTAGTTGATTTTGACAAATCCGCATCCAGTACTACAATTCTTTCATCGACACCCAATGCAGCCAAAGCATCACCGTAGGCTGCACGAGTTGCTATATTACCTGCCATAAATATTCACCCTCCGTTTTATTATTGTCCCAGGTTTACAAATCAATGGATGCAATATACTCATCCAATTCGGCTAATGCCCTGTCGCATTCATCCTGCTTGGGAGCAACACCATGCCATCCGGCCTGGTTTTCCATATACGAAACACCTTTTCCTTTGACAGAATGCGCAACAATCATATTGGGTTTTCCCTTCTGATTCTTTACATTTTCAACTGCTTCCTTTATCTGATTGAAATCATGGGCATCAATAGATTGTACATACCAGCCGAAAGATTTGAATTTATCCGCGATAGGTTCGGGATTCATAACTTCGGTTATTTTACCGTCTATTTGAAGGCCGTTATAATCGACGAAACAGATCAGGTTATCAAGCTTATAATGCGCGGCTGCCATTGAAGCTTCCCAAACCTGTCCTTCTTCCAGTTCGCCGTCACCTATTCCTACAAAAACACGATATTCCTTTTTATCCAGTTTTCCGGCCAATGCCATACCCACAGACGCCGACATCCCCTGGGCCAGTGATCCCGTTGACATGTCAACACCCGGAACTGTATTCATATTTGGATGACCCTCCAGATAGCTGTCTGTTTTGCGAAGTGTTACCAGATCCTCTTTTGGGAAAAACCCTCTTTCAGCCAATGTAGAATAGAGCACCGGGGCACAATGCCCCTTGGACATAACAAACCGGTCTCTATCCGGGTTTTTAGGCTCTTTTGGATTGATATTCATTTCCTTGAAATACAAATAGGTCATTATATCCGCAATGGATAATGACCCTCCAGGATGGCCGCTTCCAGCGGCACAAGTTGATTGAACAACACCCTTCCTGATGTTTGCGGCCGTTTTTTTCAAAGATAGTACTTCCTTCTGATCCATAAACACAACCCTTTCTATCATAGATTTAAACGTTGATTAAAAACCCGTAAATTATTTGTAATACATATTTGCAATCCTGTATCCAGACAGCAAATATAATATGTATAACAGAACAATTAAAAGTATAACTGAAAATAATTCCCGAGTCTAGTATTTTGCGCTTTCTCTCCTGATTTAATCCCGAGAAGTGAAGGAATATTCAGTGTCAGCATGACAATACCCAACGGAATTCCTCCGAAAGAAAAAACCGGGCTGACCCCGGTTTTATTTCAAACCATATTTCTTTTTGAACCTGTCGACACGCCCGCCGGTATCCACCAGTTTCTGCTTACCGGTAAAAAAAGGATGACACTGGGAACAAATTTCCACACGGAGTTCTTTTTTGGTTGAGCCTGTTTCAAAAGTTTCCCCGCAGGCACACCTGACTATCGCCTTATCGTATTTCGGATGTATACCTTCCTTCATTAATATCACCTCGCTTAGTCGATATCTTTATCAGCATGCAGTAATCCGTAACACATATTCTTAATATAATCCTGTCACAACATTAATGACGGATATCAGCAAATCTATACAGGACTACCAAACACAAGCTTTCTCTTCCTAAAAAACACTGCCTGTTATTATACCACAACCGGTATTGCGATAGCAAGAATAAATTTTTAACTTCCAGAAAAATCATGAACACCTCAGATACCGCTAGGAGTGTGCTCGGAAAGTCGGTTTTGATTAATATTTATAGAAAACATAGGTCTAAAACCCGCATAAGTTCATTATAAAAATAGTTGGATTTTGTATATTTATTAAAAAATTTGACTTTCCGAGCGCACTCCTAGGGAACCGTCCCCCCTGCTTTCTATTTGTTATTTCTAATTCGTTTACCGAAGAACCCTTCCGATAAAAAAACCAACAGGGATATAGCTGTAAAATCCTGAAGTATTACATGATACCATTTGAAATTATAATGTATATGATAACCCGTCAACAGTGCAAGATAATCGACAACTTTTGATATTAATGTAAATATTGCTATTGTAATAATTTTTTTTATAAAACTCCTTCGGCATATAATGCATTACCACAATTCCAATACCAACCCCCCAAACAATAATAAAAAACGGTATGCCGAAAACAGGTATATATGGGTCAACGAAGCCATATGCCCCAATGGTTCCGAAAAAACATGAGGTGCAATATAGTATTAACGCAGATAATAAACCGGCTGGCAACAACTGTTTAATGCGTTTTGGCTTAATAAAAATATACGCATATAGCCAGATTATAATACTGAAAAACACATTGTAATATCTTAACATTTATACAATCTCCTTGTTATTAATACTATTTATACTGTACAGGTTTATTATAAATATTATACGTGTGCCTTATGCATACTAAAGCTTTGTAATTATTTAGATACAGTATTATTAAGATACAAATAGATTGATATTTCACGCGATTGCAGTGATTTCCAAAAGGCTTACATTTACAATGCATTGCTTACTTGCTATAATATATGTGCATACATAATTAATATAAAACAACACAAAGAAGGAACTTCCAATATGCATTTTCCATTTAAAAGTATCAGTTATAAGCTTGCTGTCGGTATTGCCGTATCGACTATTATTCCTTTGTTGATTTTTTGTTTTTTCTTCTATGATTATATGTGTAATTCCTACCATAAAAAATATATTGATCAGGCTGAATCCAGTATGTCTGTTTCCATACAAAATATCAATCACTATATCTCCACATGTATCACATCCGCCCAAAGCGTTTATTATAACAGCGACATACAGGATCTACTTCTATATGGAAATCATCAGGATTTTATGACAATTGAATCCAATCAATCCAAGCAGGTGATTTCTTATATGCTCAGCGTTTACGCGGCAACGCCTGATGCTGTGCAAATTCGACTGGCGGCATATCATCTTAATAAATCTTTTTTGGTAACTACTAAAAATCTTCAAAGATATATCAAGACAGTGGACTATTCCAACGAAAAATTCCTGCCCAATGGCAGCTTTAATCAAGCCAATGTGGAATCTATCCATATCATGCATTCCTACAATCATTTTACGACTTACAATATACAGAATACGCAAAAAGAAAAAAACAATCCGCAATATGTCTTTACCATTCACCTGCCTATCTATATTCTTCCCAGTTCCAAAGATGTCATGGGTATGCTGTCCATTGATATCCCGATTAGTTTTATAGAAAATAACTGCAAATATGTGTCTTATAAAGGTGAACAGAACTATGTTGTGGATATGGATAACAACATCATTTTCTCTGCCGATAGTGAACAGATTGGGAAGAAGATCCAGGCCGGAAGCACACTGGACGTTTTTGACAGCGAATATTTTCAGAACTCCATGCTGAATATTCAAAATTCCAGCAGTCTTCTGGTACTCAGCAAGGGTTTTGATTCCGCATTATTTCAATGGTTAATAGTGAAAACCGTTCCAACAGAAGTTATTTACAAGGATATACGCATTCAGTTGATAATGCTGTTGTTTTACCTGGTCATTTGTCTGGTCGCGGCTGTCCTGTTTAACTCCATCTCAGTTTTTCATTACACAACGCCGTTGAAAAAAGCCACCGACTATATAGTAGATATAAACAATAGTACTGACGGTTTTATGGATGCAAAACTTTCCGATTATGTATCTTATAAAAAAAATGATGAGATCGGAATACTGCTTGCAAGCCTGGAAAACATGCTTTATTCCATAAAAAACTATATGATAAAGCAGTATGAACTGGACATTGTCAACAAAACTACAGAGCTCGAAATGCTCCAGGCTCAAATCAATCCCCATTTCATATATAATACGCTGCAGTGTCTGGCTACAAGGTCATTAAAAAATAATGACAGGGATCAATATGATTATATTTCTTCCCTGGGACAGATGATGCAATATTCCATGGAGACCAAAAAACCCTTGATTCATTTAAAGGATGAGCTATCCCATGCTGACCGGTACATAAATCTTCAAAAAATCCGTTTTATCAATAATTTAAACGTTATCTGGGAAATAAGTCACGAAACAAAGGATATCATCGTTCCTAAAATGATTCTGCAGCCTCTGATAGAAAACTCTTTAAAACACGGAAACCTGTTCAAATCCGGGAATGGATTGATTGTAATACGGTCACTTACTATAGAAAACTTTTTATATATTTATGTCATTGATAATGGCTGCCCTGTTTCTGAAGAGCAAAGAAATAAACTGCATCAGGACTTCAATACCTTACGAACTAAGTACAATACCAATAATATTGATTTTTATTCTTATCAGCAGAATATAAAATCACATGACGTCCGGAGTATTCCTGATTACAACAATAACGCCGGCAAGGGAAAAAAGCATTTGCGTTACACCAGTAATATCGGGTTATCCAATGTATTTATACGTTTACTTCTGAATTTTGGAGCAGACTGTAATATAGATATCTATTCTAACGAAAAAAACGGTACCACGGTGCAATTGACCATATCCTACAAGTCTTTTTGGCCTCATGATACACATATAAAATAAGGAGAGGATACATATGAAGATCTTAATTGCCGATGATGAATATCATGTAATAGATGCTATCACTTTGTTGGTACCATGGGATAAACTAGGGATTGACAAGGTGTTAAAAGCCAGCTCGGTTACTGAATCCAAGGCCATTATTGAAAACGAACAGCCGGAAATTGTTATAATTGATATTATAATGATGGATGAAACCGGCATAGACTTAGTGCATTTTATTAACAGGCAATATCCTGCCATAAAAACAATTGCCGTATCAGGACACAGCGACTTTGAATATGTTCGGACCATGCTTACCTGCGGCAGCATTGACTATATACTGAAGCCCATTGAAGCGGATATTTTAATTTGTGCCATTTCCCGTGCCATTGAAGCATGGAATAATGACCGTATAAGGTCATTGGAGGATATGCGAATTCAGCATCAGTTTAATTTTATCTCCGACCGTTATTCAAAAACACTACTGTCTAAAATGCTGTATGAAGATACAGAAAAAGAATCTTACCATGAGCTGATAAAAACCGATTCCGGATTTAAAACCGTCAATACATGCAAGATCCTTTTTTATGACACCAACTATTTCCCAATGGAGCATTCAGGTTTTGCAGAACGATTGAAACAGTTTGAAGAAAAAATACAAAACCATTTTTCAACAAACCAGACGGGTACATCTTTTTGCTGTTTGAATAATCCCAATGAAGTAGTTATAGTCCTTTATGGGGCATCGGAAAGTTCTCTGTGTTATATTAGCAGGATCATTCCGGAACTGTTTCATAACCAAATATATCCTTTCCATATAGGATGCAGCTCTTTATTTTCCTTCCCTGATAGATTCAAAGCATCTTTTTCAGAGGCAAAACAAGCTTTTTTTGAAACAGACTGCATGAAAACATCCGGGTATATTATCTCCTGCAGTGTGGCTCACAGCCATCAGCAGTACACCCTTGACCCCGTTCTGGAAAACCAGATACTATCGGCTCTTTTAATCGGCAAACAAACACAAATAGACCATATTGTCTCCCAATGGCTGAAAAGCAATCTTCCCAACCATTCCATACCACTATATATCGTCAGGAACATCTGCACTCTTTTTCACGAATCTTTAAAACAATGGAGCTTAATTCTGAAGAAATGGTTTCCTGATTTTATGTATAACCCCTCCCATTATGTTATCAACTATCAGAAACTTTTGGATGACCGGTTTTTGTTATCTCCCAAGCTGCTGAACACGGCTATAGTATCTAATATAAATTCCTTGTTTAATGAGTTAAATAATGTAATAAACAGCACCGACGTGTTTCATAAGATTGCTTATCATATGGAGTTGAATTATCCTCATAAATTCAGCCAGGCTGAATACGCAAGACTCTTCTTTCTGAATAAAGATTATATGTGCAGAAAATTCAAGCAGATTTATAATGTCAGTATGGTAAACTATCTCAATCTTATCAGGATTGAGAATGCGAAAAAACTTATACGCAGTACAAATGTGAGAATAAGGGATATTGCTTGCCAGGTTGGCTTTGAAGACGAAAAGTATTTTGCAAGAATGTTTAAAAAACTAACCGGCATGACTCCGAGTGAATATCGCAATAGTGACGGACAGGAACCTTCCGGATCGGCAATAAAACAATAATAATTCGTATTACTCAAGATTACTTAACATGGTATTTAGATACTGAAGACTTTTAGCGGCAGCCGCTTCAGTACAGGGATACATTTTCGTTTCCAGAACCAATGCACCTTCGTACCCGATATCTTTAAGCGCCTGAAGGGTTTCATAAAAATTATAATGTGCATGGCCGGGATACCATCTGTCGTTGTCGGCAATATGTACATG
>CAZSVI010000114.1:0-11797 GCA_964610205.1 uncultured Oscillospiraceae bacterium | reverse complement strand
CATTTGGCACTTGCTCAAAGAACTTCCGGACAGAATACCGAGGCGTTAAAAACTTATGAAAAAGGAATAAACAGGGAGCCATTAAACAGCATGCTGCTATATCACGCGGGTACTCTTCTGGATGAGTTGGACCAAAAGGACAAGTCTGTTCAATACTTATATAAATCCCTGCAGGGCAACGAGATTATTGAAGATGCGCTCAACTACCTTGGTGTTTTATTGGGGCAGATGAAACGGTTCAGAGAGTCCGTACAGGTTTTTGAAAAAGGTATAAAATCATTTCCAAATTCATACCGGCTTTATTTTAATCGCGGAATTGTGCTGGAAATGTCCAGGCGTCTTGAAGATGCCGTTGATTCTTTTGAAAAAGCATATGAACTGGAACGTAAGGATCCGATGCTGTATTACCACTACACAGCTGCATTGATAAAAATAAGGGACTATACTAAAGCAATCCGAATATGTAAGGCCGGTATGTCCAATTATCCCGAAGATACCGAACTGATATATGGGCTTTCGAAGGTTTATGCGCATATGGGTGAAAAAGATATTGCTGTGGATCTGCTGAAGAAAGTTCTGGAGCTTGATCCGGTATATCTCGGAAGGATAAGGAAGGACCTTGATTTTAAAACGTTGTACCGGCACCCGGGGTATCAATCCATGATGGTTTCATAAAAATATTGTCCCGCCTGTTGTTGTTGCAGAATATGTACGTGCGCCGCAATAGCAATATCAATTGTTTTTCCCAAAAAAAAACTATTATGGACACTAAATGTATGTATTAAATCAAAAAGTTCTTATGACTATTACCATGGTTATAAAAACATGGTAAAGCCGCAGAAAGCCAAATTTCAAGCTTTTTATGAATATATGGATTTGTCTTGTGGGTTTTCTTGACACACTTTTGAAAAAAGTTTACAATATTGATAGCGTGGACATCTGTGACTATGTCTTCGTTATATGATTTTGCGTTTGTTTGCTTAATTTATGAAAAAAATCAGCTAAAGAAAAACAGTAAACTTGCATAATCTCTTACGACAGCGAAATATACTTATATGAATAATACGTTGTTTAGGATAAAAAGCTGCAAGTTACAGTGGACAAGGAGGTGAGGGAGATCTATAATTATCTTTTGATTGGTCTGGGAGCAGGCTTAATCATTGCTGTAATCAGTTCACTTATTATGTTCCGTAGAGGAATTGAGCATAGAAAACGTGTGGCGGAAGCCGAAATTGGCAGTGCGGAAAAGGAAGGCCAGCGTATTGTAAGTGATGCTGAGAAAATTGCTGAAAGAAAGAAAAGGGAAGCACTTTTTGAAGCCAGGGAGGAAATTCATAGAAGCAGGGTAGAATTGGAAAAGGAAGTAAAGGATAGAAGGATAGAAATCCAACGTACCGAAAGAAGGCTTCAGCAAAAGGACGAGACTCTGGAAAAGAAAATGGATACCCTGGAAAAGAAAGACGAAGGGTTGAACAAACAGATTAAAGAAATTGAAGAGCGTCAGGAAGAAATTGATGATTTGCACAAGAAACAACTTGAAAAGCTTGAAAGCATTTCCGGATTATCAATTGAGGAAGCAAAGGAGTATCTGCTGAAAAATATCGAGGATGAAGTAAAACATGAAGCAGCTATTCTGGTGAAGGACGTTTATGACAGGGCTAAAGAGGAGGCAGGAAGAAAGGCAAAAGAAGTTTTATCCACAGCCATTCAAAAATGTGCTGCCGATCACGCTTCGGAAATTACGGTCTCGGTTGTTTCACTGCCGAATGATGAGATGAAGGGCCGCATTATAGGACGTGAGGGAAGAAATATCCGTACATTGGAAACACTTACAGGAATAGATCTGATTATTGATGACACTCCGGAAGCCGTTATTTTATCAGGCTTTGATCCAATTAGAAGGGAAGTTGCCCGTATTACCCTGGAAAAACTCATACTTGACGGAAGGATCCATCCTGCCCGTATTGAAGAAATGGTTGAAAAAGCAAAGAAGGAAGTTGAAAACACAATTCGTGAGGAAGGTGACCATGCTACTTTTGAAACCGGAGTATACGGATTGCATCCGGAACTGGTCAGGTTATTGGGAAAACTGAAGTATAGGACCAGTTATGGACAGAATGTACTGAATCATTCCATTGAAGTCGCTTATCTGGCCGGTCTTATGGCAGGAGAACTGGGGGAAGATGTGTCCCTTGCAAAACGCGCGGGTCTGTTGCATGATATCGGCAAGTCGGTAGATCATGAGATGGAAGGATCTCATGTTACTATTGGAGCGGATTTGTGTAAAAAATACCGTGAGAATGATATTATTATTGATTCGATTATGGCACATCATGGTGATGAGGAACCAAAATCCATAATCGCGGTTTTGATTCAAGCGGCCGATTCCATTTCAGCGGCTCGGCCAGGAGCCAGGAGAGAAACTCTTGAGTCTTATATCAAGAGGCTGCAGAAGCTTGAGGAAATAGCCAATTCCTTTAATGGAGTTGATAAGTCTTTTGCGATTCAGGCCGGGCGTGAAGTCCGCATCATGGTTAAGCCTGAGGATGTAAATGATGAAGGGATGGTAATGGTAGCAAGAGATATTGTTAAACGCATTGAAAGTGAACTGGACTATCCCGGGCAAATAAAAGTAAATGTTATCAGGGAGACTCGCACCGTCGAATATGCAAAATAGTAAATGCTTTTGTAACCATGATTTTAAAACGTAAAGAAGCGTGCATACGCTTCTTGCGTTTTAAAAGGGATAATAGACAGGGAGAAATTAATTGAAAATATTATTTATCGGCGATATATTTGCAAAACCGGGAAGATTAATATTATCAAACCGGCTGGAGAGACTAAAAAGTATATACAAATGGGATGTCTGCATTGCGAATGCTGAAAACGCCGCAGGCGGTAAAGGCATCAACTTTAATGCAGCAGATGAAATATTCGGAAGCGGCGTAGACGCTGTTACGATGGGAAACCATACATGGGCAAGAAAGGAAGTCTTTAACTTTATTGACTCATGTTCTAAAATGATACGCCCCGCCAATTTCCCAAAGGGGGTTCCAGGAAGAGGGCGCATGATAATTGAGAAAAACGGTGTAAAAGTAGGCCTTTTAAATCTGATTGGACGTATATACATGGATCCTCCAAGTGAGTGCCCGTTTCATACGGCCGATCGTGAAATACCCTTATTGAGGCAGCAATGTCGTGTGATTTTGGTCGATTTTCATGCGGAGGCGACAAGTGAGAAGACCGCTCTGGCGTACTATCTGGACGGAAAGGTCAGCGCAGTGATCGGAACCCATACCCATGTCCAGACGTCAGATGAACGAATACTGGATAATGGTACGGCTTTTATTACTGACGCGGGAATGACTGGTCCCACTGAAGGAATTATAGGAGTAGATAAAGAACTGATTATTCAAAAATTTATTTTTGGTCTGCCGGGACATTTTGAGCCGGCAAAAGGCCGTATTTGCCTTAATGCCGTACTGGTTACCGTAGATGAAAACACCGGCAGGGCTTTGGAAATTAAGAGGATTTCGGATAATATTTGATTTTGGACATTTGTATTGTATTTCTGATAGACTATGGTTTTGGCAATAAGTAACAGGTAAAAGATGTAAGTAGGAGTGATGGGCTTGAGTTTCCGGGAACAATATAAAAAATGGATGGAAAATTCATACTTTGATGATGACACAAAAAAAGAATTAATGTCTATCGCCAATGATGAAAAGGAAATAGAAGAGCGTTTTTACCGTGAACTGGAATTTGGAACGGGCGGTCTTAGAGGTGTAATTGGAGCAGGTACGAACAGGATGAACAGGTATGTAATACGGAAAACTTCTCAGGGCCTGGCCAATTTTCTTCTGAAACAGAAGATTAAATCTCCTGCTATTGCAATAGCCTACGATTCCCGTCATAAATCCAGTGAATTCGCGATTGAAAGCGCCTGCGTTTTTGCTGTAAATGGAATTAAAAGCTATTTGTTTGACGAATTAAGGCCAACTCCGGAACTGTCATTTGCCGTACGGTATTTGTACTGTAATGCCGGTATTGTTATCACGGCCAGCCATAATCCAAAACAGTATAACGGATACAAAGTATACGGAAGTGACGGCGGCCAATTGCCATTGGATGCTTCTAATGCTGTTCTGGAGGAAGTAAATGCGATTACCGATATTACTTCGGTTAAGGTTATGGATTATGAAAGGGCAAAAGGAGAAGGCCTTATTGAAATAATTGGTTCCAATATTGATGAACCCTATATAGAAGCTTTGAAAACATTGAAGGTAGCAGACATCAATCAGGAAACCCTAGATCGCTGTCATATAATATATACCCCTATTCACGGAGCCGGAAATAAGCTTATCAGGCAGATTTTAAAGGAAACCGGTTTCAGGAATATTTATGTTGTACCCGAACAGGAAATGCCTGATCCTGAATTTCCTACTGTAAAATACCCGAACCCGGAAGAACGGGCGGTGTTTGAGCTTGCCATTAAGGTGGCAAAAGAAAAGGATGTGGAATTAATTATCGGTACAGATCCGGACTGCGACAGGGTAGGTGTTGTAGTGAAAAACCGGGAGGGAGAGTATATTACCCTTACCGGGAATCAAACAGGATGTCTTTTGCTGGAGTATATTCTGGCAAACCTGAAACAGCAGAACAGAATACCGTATAATGGTTTTATTATTAAAACAATCGTAACGACGGAATTGGCTGAAAAAATAACCCGGGCTTATAAGGTTAACCTTGTGGAAGTACTGACAGGTTTTAAATTTATTGGGGAACAAATACTTCTAAGGGATGAGCGGGGAGATGAAAAATTCATTTTCGGTTTTGAGGAAAGCTACGGATATCTTGCCGGTACCTTTGTAAGAGATAAGGATGCGGTAGTTGCTTCAATGCTGATTGCCGAAATGTTTGCCTGGTATAAGTCCCGTGATCTAACCTTATATGACGGTTTGATGGAGTTGTTAGATAAATACGGATATGAAAGGGAAGGACTGGATGCCTTTACGCTGAAAGGGAAAGAAGGAATTGAAAAGATACAGAACGCTATGAGAAAACTTCGGGAGGAGAAACCGGATAAATTTGGAAGTATACAGATAAAGGCGATCCGGGATTATGAGAAAGGTGTCCGTATCGATATGGCAACAGGAAATAAAAAAGAACTGGGACTGCCTTTATCGAACGTTCTTTATTACGAGACAGAAGAAGGGTTCTGGTTTTGTGTGAGACCATCCGGTACCGAACCAAAAATAAAGATTTATTATGGTGTATCCGGAAATTCTCCGGAAGTATCAGAGAAGGCGCTTGAACATTTAAAGAATCAAGTACTGGTTAAACTAAGGCCTTTATTGGAATAAAGCCCATAGCATAATCAACAGATGGTATTATGAGGTTTGTTTATGAAGCTATCGGTAGATGAAAAAAAGATTAACTTCCTGGGTGAATTTTCTGACAAAAACCTGGAATCGGATTTTTTCAGGCAGTACATGCAGAGAGCCATGCGTTATATTAAACCCCTTATAGTATTACTTGGCCTTCTCAATACCCTGTTTCTGATCCCTGATTATTTTCTGATGACAAATTTCAGCACATATAAACAGATGGCAATCGCAAGAATTGTTTTTGCCACTCTGGTTGTTATGTTGTTTTTATGTATAAAACATGTCCGCAGCAATAAAATTATAGCTGTATACATTACTGCCTGTGAAGTTTTGGCAGTACTGTTGTTTCTCTTCATATACTTCATTTATGAATCTCCGGACTATTTGATTCAGGCTTTTGGTGTTATTGTTCTATTAATAGCAGTGTATATCGTTTCCAACCGGTGGATATATTCAGTAGGGGTTTCATTGTTTATGAATATCGGTTTTCTCATAATATCATTAAATCTTATAGAGAATATTAAGCCTTCAAATTTCTGGGCAGGAGCGGTTTATATCTGGATTATCACTATTCTTTGCGGAATGGTATCATTCTACAATAATTATATTGAAAGAATAAACTATATAAACCGTAAGGAATTAGTCCGGCTGTCTACAATAGATCCTCTTTCGGGAGCATGTAACAGAACAAAACTTGATGAAGAAATGAATAAATGGATTGAGTACTCAAAAAGATACAATGTTCCGCTATCGGTTGCGATACTTGATTTTGATGATTTTAAGAAAATAAATGACACTTTTGGACATCTTATAGGTGATAATGTCATTGTGGAAGCTTCACAGATAATAAGAAAAACCATACGCAAAAGTGATATATTTGCACGCTGGGGGGGAGAGGAATTTATACTGCTTCTTCCATGTACCGATGTTGCAAAGGCAACAGAACTGACAGAAAGGATTCGCCGGCAGATAGAACAAAATATATTTGATAAAGCCGGAAAGGTTACATGCAGTATTGGTATTGCACAATTGTCAGAGGAGGATGACATGTTGAGCTTTTTACGGAGAACGGATAAGACGCTGTATTCTGCGAAGGAGGATGGTAAAAACAAAGTAATGACATATAAACCCTGATAACCTTCCTGTGGGGTGTTATTTTCTATTTTGACAATATATTCTCTTTTATGCTACAATACATGTAAAAAGCTGGAGAACTCTGGTTAATTGTAATATTTTGACGTATTTTAGCCGATATTAAATATGTGTTTTGTTAAGTTTAGTTTATTTGCTTTGTTGGGAGGGCAACTGTAGGTGCGGAGGGTTAACCTGGATAGAATTCAGGCCGGTGCAGTACTTGCCAAAACAATCATGACTGCTGAGGGGAAAGTATTGCTCGCTTCCGGCATGGAGCTTACAGAAGAATACAGAAGAAAACTTCAGGTTAATGGAATTAGCGATATATACATTGAAGATGAAATATCAAAAGATATCCGTGTGCCTGAGGTTGTACGGGAAGAAATTGTTAACGAAGCCAAACAAATGGTTAAGGTAATGATGAAAAATCCATCCATAAAAACAAGCATCGACGGACGACAGATCATGGAAGTTGTTGATAAGATCATAGCCGGTATTTTAGCAAATGGAGATATCATAGTAAATTTATCAGAAATACGTTCAGTTGATGATTATACATTCGCCCACAGCGTCAGCGTCTGCATACTTTCATTGATTATAGGAATTGGTCTTGGCTACAGCGGGGAAAAACTCCGGGAGCTGGGAGTTGGGTCCATCCTCCATGACATTGGTAAAGTAATGGTTCCTCAACAAATTCTTAATAAACCCTTTCAGCTTAGTTCCGAGGAATTTGAAGAAATAAAGAAGCATACTTATTATGGTTATGAAATCTTAAAAAACACCAATGGGATTAGCATGACTGCGTCTTATATAGCCCTTGGGCATCACGAACGTGTGGATGGCAGCGGCTATCCGTATCAGCTGAAGGATGAAAATATTCATAAAGCCGCCAGGATTGTTGCGGTATCGGATGTCTATGATGCGTTAACATCAGACAGAATTTACAGGAAAAAGCTGATGCCGCACGAAGTCGTCGATTATATAACATCCCTTGGTTCTCACCATTTTGATCAGGAGGTTGTTGATGTTTTTATCCGGTATATTGCTTATTATCCGGTAGGAACGGCAGTTATACTTAACAACGGTGAAAAAGGCCTGGTTTCAAAATATAATAAAAGATTCCCGACAAGACCGGTTATAAGAGTGGTTATGAGTTCCGAGGGGAAAATGCTCCCGAAACAAAGAGAAATAGATTTAATCGAGCATCCGCAATACCGTATTACGGAGATATGGGATATATAGAATTCATGGAGGCAAATATGCGTTTTATGGGAGTTTTAATAAGGGATTTAGTTCAGGGAGAGGTAATAAACGGTATTTATATACTCCGTAAAAAAGAATTGAAGGAAGCTTCCAATAAGAAGCTTTTTCTCGATCTTGTGTTTATGGATTCCACAGGAGAAATAAACGCGAAATATTGGGATATAGAGGAAGCCTTATTCACTGAAATAACATTGAACAAACTCTATTATATAAATGCTAAGGTGGATAGTTGGAAGGATAATCTTCAATTGAATATTAACCGTATGCGCCTTGCCGATCAGGAAGATCAGGAAAAGATCTCCGATTTTGTCCGGTCTGCTCCCATTGAGCCCGATACGATGCTTAATGAAATATATTCTTACCTGGATAAAATTCAAAATGATGAAATAAGGAATCTCGTTAAGAAAATGCTGAAGGACAAGAAAGAGAAGCTTATGTATTATCCGGCTGCACGTGCTTTGCATCATTCCATACGAAGCGGCCTTTTATATCATTTGCTTCGAATGCTTAGATTATCCGAAAAAATTAAGGAAGTTTACACCGGAATAAATGAGGATTTGCTGTTCGCAGGCGTATTGATTCATGATCTTGCCAAAATTGGTGAACTGGATTCGGATACCCTTGGTTTTTCAGAGTATTCCAGAGAAGGCCAGCTTTTAGGACATATATCAATGGGAATAAGCGATATTGATAATACCGGAAGAGAGCTTGGTACATCTTCCGAGATAATACTTATACTTCAGCACATGGTGGCCAGTCATCATTACGAGCCCGAATACGGGAGTCCTAAAAAACCCATGTTTCTGGAAGCCGAACTATTGCACCATATTGATATGATTGACGCCCGGGTTTATGACTTTGAAGACGCGCTGAAGAATGTTGAAAAGGGCAATTTCTCCGAACCGGTCTGGTCTTTGGATAAAAGAAGGCTTTATAAGACGGATATATAGCTATTTGGTTCAAAAGTCCCGGCAAATGGGTCTCATTTCCTATTTCTTTTATTTACATTTTGTAGGAAAATCAGAGTATGTGGAATAAGCGGTTTGCCGCGCATATAGTTTCGTGTATGCGGACTGCCAATTAGCCAATGGTTTTGTAAACCGTAAAAGGTATTGGGCAGGTTTACAAAACAAGAGGAGGTGTATTTTTTTGCGTAAAGTGGTATTTTTTTTAATTATCAGTGTTCTTTTACTGACTTCAGTTCCGGCTATCGCGTCAACAACTGCCGGAAAGAGTGAATTTACGGATCTGGATGAAAACCATTGGGCATATGAAAGTGTAAAAAACATTGTAAAGTCAGGAATTATGTCAAAGGATTCAAAAGGCCGTTTCAATCCTAATGGAACTGTTTCCCGGGGTGAGTTTGCGGTTCTGATTGTAAAAGCCCTGGAGCTTCCGTTGAAAAATCCTGACCAGGCAACATTTCTGGATATCCCGAAAAATTCTCAATACTACAAGTATGTTGAAACCGCCAAATATTATCTGACAGGATACCGTACATCCCAGGGTGACTATTTCCGTCCTGATGAGCTTTCTGTCCGTGAGGATATTGCCGTTTCTCTTGTAAAAGCCCTTGGATATCAGCCTATTAACAATTATGCGGCTATACTGGACAATTACCGGGATGTAGATAAGGTATCCCCTAATTTGCGCAGTTTTGTTGCTTCCGTTGTTGATAATGAGGTTATGGTAGGGTCGGGTGCGGGTAATAATATGATGTTTAACCCGCAGTTGATTCTTACCCGTGCTGAAATGGCAAAGCTTTTGAACAATATTTTAACAATGGAGAAGGTTACATATGATGAGGGGGATAAAGTAACCTACAGTGAGGATGAGGTTACTCCTGCTCCCACAGCCTCTCCAACACCAACACCAATTCCGGATGAGGCGTCCTTCACGCCGCAGATTAGCATAAAAACAATATCCGACGGCCTGAAGGTTGAATGGGACAAAACGCAGAACGGTAATTTCAATTATTATAAAGTGGTTATGTCAAAATCAAATTCAAATCCGGCATACCCTGACGACGGGTACGTTGCATACATATCAGATATTAATAAAACATATTTTGTTATCACTCCGGGACAGAATTACAACGGAGGTGATTTTTCAAAAGTCGCATCAGGACAGAAATACTATATCAATGTTACAGCGGTATACAATCACGGAAAGTATACAGGAAATGCAATATACAAGGAAATGCCGTAATCATGATATGGCAAAGCGGCCTGTGGTTATCTCCACAGGCTTTTTTGTCGTCGACACAGTGCGGAAGCGCATAATGTTTCCTGCATAAAAATTGCCTCTTCCAAAAGACACCTGTCATATATGTTGCTTTACCGCGTAATAATTAATAAAAATAGTATAAATGCGTTAATACCCTTAATATTTGATTTTATGGGCTTGCTGCGGTATAATATTTTTGTTGGCTTGCGTCCCGGCTGGTATTCAGGAATATAACAACATATGATAAAAAGGGTATAAATATAAGCAGGGGTGAAATATGGTTCAGATTTTTGAAGTTAGGACAAAAAGGCAGTTAAAATCGTTTATCAGGTTCCCCAATATCCTTTATAAAGACAATCCTTATTATGTTCCTCCTCTTTTTTTTGATGAAAAGGCAACCCTGTTGAAAAAAAAGAATCCTTCATTTGCATATTGCAACGCGAAATATTGGCTTGCATATAAAGACGGAAAAGTTGCGGGTAGAATTGCAGGCATTATCAATCGCCGGTATATAGAGACATGGAAAAACAGATATGCCCGTTTTGGCTGGATAGATTTCATTGATGACAGGGAAGTTTCCGGAGCGCTGCTTGAAACAGCTGAAGATTGGGCAATGGAAAACGGCATGGACGGGATTCACGGCCCTCTGGGTTTCTGTGATCTGGACAAGGAGGGGCTTCTGGTTGAAGGATATGATGAGATGGGGTCTATCATTACAATGTACCACTATCCTTACTACAAGGAGCACCTTGAGGAATTAGGATACTGTAAGGATATCGACTGGTTGGAGTGCGATATTGTTATGCCGTCCGATAAACCCGCGAAGGAATTAACGGCCATGGCTCAAAAGGCCTTAAATAAATATGATTTAAGAATATTGGAAATAAAAAAAATAAAGGATGTTCTGCCATATGTAGATGAAATGTTTGATCTTGTAAATATTGCATACAAAGACTTATATGGTGTCGTACCGTTATCTGATGAACAAAAAAAGGCATATACAGACCAGTATATATCATTTGCAAACCCCGATTATATCAGTTTCGTTCTGGATAAGGAAGGGAAGCTGGCAGCTTTTGCCCTGGTTTTTCCATCGTTGGCGAAAGCCGTAAAAAAGAGTAAGGGAAAATTATTACCTTTTGGTTTTTTTAGAGTATTGAAAGCAATAAAGAAAAATGATATTCTTGACCTATATCTGGTTGCGGTCAGACCAGAGTTTAAGAACACGGGGGTTTCCAGTATATGTCTGGAGCATCTTACACGGAACGCGATAAAAAATGGCGTCAAACACTCCATTGGCAGTCCGCAGTTGGAAACAAACAGAGCGGTTCATTCCTTCTGGCGCTTTTTTGATGAAGTTCGTACACACAGGAGACGACGCTGCTACCTGAAAAAATTCGAATGAGTGTTATTCGGTAATGCATATTATTTGTATGCAGGCCATTCGGAACACATATCAAAGGATTTGAATTTATACAAGCACTCTGAAGGGAGGGATTAATATTTTTAGCGTAGAATCAATGCCTTATGTATGGTTGGGGTTAATGGTGCTGTTATTAATAGCTGAAGCGGCGACGATGGGACTGGCTACCATATGGTTTGCCGTAGGTGCGTTATTTGCGTTTTTGATTTCCCTGACACATATTCATCCATGGATCCAATTTGCCGTTTTCCTTTTATCATCAGTGATACTTCTTTATTACACAAGACCGCTGGCTGTCAAGTACTTCAAAATAGGAAGCCATACTACCAATGCGGAAAGCCTTATCGGAAGAGATGGTATTGTT
>CAZSVI010000113.1:0-12028 GCA_964610205.1 uncultured Oscillospiraceae bacterium | reverse complement strand
AACTTATCGCAACCAGTTTGCTCTTGAGGGGTTGCAGTTAGTTTGTCAATTGACGTTTGTATTATTTGGATACGCTTTTTTTCAAAGCCCCATTGCAAAAGCAGAAGATATGGTGTAAAATAAAAAACGCGCCTTTATGTCGGGGTGTAGCGCAGGTTGGTAGCGCACATGGTTTGGGACCATGGGGCCGGAGGTTCGAGTCCTCTCACCCCGACCATTAAAATAAGATGGCTTTAACTGCAGCAGCATTTGAAACCATCCTATTTTATTTCTCAAGACATTACATTGCGATAGCTGGATAAATATGAAATTCCGGAAATCCCCGTATTTTTGACCATCTTATCGGCTTTTATGATGGAACTGCTAAGTGCGTCTATTGCGTTCTGTATGTCACTGTTTTCTATAAGAAGCAGTTCCACCTCATTGTCCTCCATTATCAATTCACTTCTTTTACACAGATAATAGGGTGAATTATACCAGACAAACCTTAAGCCGTCCTGCCACTGTTTCCCCGGGATACCCTTCAATTCGGCCCGTATTTTATAACAAGGTTTATCGGAACTGTTGTCCTGAGTTAAAGATACTGAAATATGATCCAATTTCATCTTAATTCCTCCCAAAAACGTTTATACTTCCGCAACATGTACAATTGCTTTTGATCTTCGCTTCCTGGCAGGGCGTAAGCTTGGGCAAAACAATGGGAGTTAAAGTAATCCTCTCATCCCCAAACCGGATAAAGAGAAAAATCGCTGAAGGTGTAATCGCAGGCGGATTGAGAAAAAGCGCACAAGCAGCCGATATTAATATAAATACCCTCAATTAACAGATTTAAACAGCGAACAGGTTTTCTCAACACAACCTCAAAATTTGTCACTTCATATATTCTATTATTTACAATTTCAACATGGATCATACTGAAAAATTACTTTTCAATTTCGGGACGCAAAATAATGGTGGCAAGAGGTGGAATTTTTAGAACTATGGAATATGGTTTTTGATGAAAAGGTATATTCTCAGCTTTAACAGGCTTGCTGTTTAATACATTGCTCCCACCGTATTTTTCATTATCGCTGTTGAATATTTCAATATAACAGGTGTCAAGGGGGGCCCCGATACGGTAGTTGTCATGAACCGCAGGAGTAAAATTGCAGACAAAAACCAGCATATCCCGCCAGTCTTTTCCCTTCCGTATAAAGGATACGATACTGTGCTCGGTGTCATTACAATCAATCCAATCAAAACCTTCATAATGAAAATCTACTTGATGCAAAGCCGGTTCATTCAGATAAAACCGGTTAAGATCCTTCACATAATGGTGCATTTTCTTATGCATGGGGTAATCAAGAAGATGCCAGTCAAGACTTTCCTTATACTTCCATTCAATAAACTGTCCGTATTCCCCGCCCATAAATAAGAGTTTTTTACCGGGATGCCCGAAGAAATAACCGAAAGCGGCCCGCAGGCCGGCAAATTTTTGCCAATAGTCACCGGGCATTTTATTAAGAAGCGAGCATTTACCGTGAACCGCTTCATCGTGGGACAGTACTAAAATATAGTTTTCAGACCATGCATACATAAAGGAAAAGGTAATCAGATTATGGTTATATTTTCTGTATACGGAATCCAAACTCATATACTTTAAGAAGTCATTCATCCAGCCCATATTCCATTTATGGGAAAAACCAAGCCCGCCGTCATGTGTAGGTTTTGTAACCAGCGGCCAGGAAGTGGATTCTTCGGCTATCATCATAACATTAGGGAAGTATTTGAACACTACATAGTTCAGATGGCGAAGAAAAGCTATTGCTTCCAGATTCTCACGTCCGCCATATTCGTTGGGAATCCATTCTCCCTCTTTACGGCAGTAGTCAAGATACAGCATGAAGGCAACCGCGTCAACCCGAAGACCGTCAATGTGAAAAACATCAAACCAGTAAACCGCGTTGGAAATCAGAAAATTCCTGACCTCATGTCGTCCGAAGTTAAAAATGTGAGTTCCCCACTCCCAATGTTCCCCACGCCGCTTATCCTCATGCTCATACATGGCTGTGCCGTCAAACCGTGCAAGACCGTGTCCGTCTTTCGGAAAATGCGCAGGAACCCAGTCCAGAATAACCCCTATTCCATTGCAGTGGCAGGTATCAACGAAATATTTGAAATCTTCCGGGGTTCCATAACGGGCGGTTAAAGCATAGTAGCCGGTAACCTGATATCCCCAGGATCCGTCATAGGGATGCTCCATTACAGGAAGCAGTTCAAGGTGCGTGTATCCCATTTCCGTGGCATAAGGAATTAAACGTTCTGCCAATTGCCGATATGTCAGCCATCTGAAGCCGGTTTCCGATTCGGGGTCGGGATCGGGCTCCTGCTGCCATGAACCTAAATGTACTTCATAAATATTTACCGGCATGTCATAAGAATCTTTCCTGCTGCGGAGTTCCATCCAGTCGCTGTCCTTCCATATATAATTATCAAGATCATAGACCTTCGATGCTGTTTTTGGTGGACTTTCCGCATAAAATGCATAAGGGTCGGCTTTCAGATAAATCTCATCAAAAGGTGTTTTTATTTCATATTTGTAAATATCATTCTTCATTACTCCGGGGATGAATAATTCCCAAACACCGGAGCTTCCAATCATCCTCATCTGATGCCGGCGGCCGTCCCATTGATTGAAGGCTCCGACAACACTTACCCTTTTTGCGTGGGGCGCCCATACACAGAAAGAAACCCCTTGGATACCGTTTATTTCACGGATATGTGCCCCAAGCTTTTCATATATCCGATGGTGATTACCCTGATTAAACAAATACAGGTCATAATCGGAAACAGCAGGCCAGAAGGAATAGGGGTCATAAACTTCAAAAAAATCTCCGCTGTTTTCCTCTACCCTCAACTTATACAAAAAGGATTCGGATATATCATCCAGAACCAGTGTGAAGAAACCCCTATCATCCTTTTTATGCATTTTCTCGCATAGGATTTTCTCAGTATTGATTACCTCTACATTTTTTACGTTTGGTATGTAAACACAAATAGCGTATACTCCATTTGAGGAATGCATCCCCAAAACCTCATGTGGGTTTCTGTGGTACCCGGAAATTACGGCTTCAATGGCATTTTCATCAAAAATAAAAGACATATGAAGACCTCTCTTTCACATATTGATTACAGTATACCCAATTAATACAGGAAAAAACAAGAAGGAATGCTATATTTCCGATAAGCGACATTGAAAGTTTCAGCAGGAAGGTTTCTTTGCCGGTTTGACACATGGGCAAAATATGCTAGACTTATTATATGATACCTTTTTGGTGGAGAAAGAATATGTATAATAACAAACCTATCGTGTATAAAAAAGAACGAAGGGAAAAACCGGATATTGTTTGTCGGTGGCTGGAGATAGCTGCCATTCTTGTGTGGATTGTTTTGTTTTGTGCCATCCTTTTTTATCAGAATGCCCAGCCACAGGCGGAAACATTTCTGGATCGGTATTTTGAGCTTAAGCTTAGGAAAACATTGGATTATCATCAAATGAGCATTGTGCTTTACCTTCTTCTGTCCCTGTTTGTTTTAAGCGCGGTTTCTCTGTTCCTGAATTTCAGGCGTTTAAAGAGAAGCACCGATCGAATCAGACTATCGTTTGTTATCTCACTTGTTGGGTCTGTAGTGGGAATTCTTTTATATATCTTTATCTTTTGATGAAAATACAAAGAAGCGGCAAGCTCCGGCTTAGTTGTTTAATATCCTTGTTTTTCCAGAACTTTAATCATCCGGTATAAGATTGTAGCAGCTTCAGCGCGTGTTGCAGGGTTCAGCGGGCCCAGCCGGTTATTTCCGATACCGTTTATAATGCCTGCGTGATTCATTGCGGCAAAAGACGATTGAGCATATGGTGAGATCTCATTGTAATCGCTGAAGCCATACATGAGATACAAAGGAGGCTGCTCAAGGGTAAATCCTGCCGCTTTGATCGCCCTTACCGAATAGAAAACAATGTCCTGCCGGCTTATTGGTGTTTCGGGATGAAATAGCCCGTCTTCATCCGGTTCTACTATACCGCTTCGATAAGCCGTCATGATCCAACGATGATACCAGTCGTTATAAGTTACATCCTTAAAGCTTCCATAGGGAGTTTCAGTTAATGAAAAAGTTGCCGCCAGCAGTTTAATAAATTCGGCGCGCGTAATGTTCCCGGAAGGATTATAATTTCCTTTTCCGTCACCATCAACAATTCCCATGGAGGTAAGGGATTCTATTGCATCTTTTGCCCACGGATGATTGCCAAGATCTCCGAATTGCGTTTTTATCGGTGTATTTATAATAATTTTGTTACTCTCAAAGGATTCTCCGGCTGCGTTTTTAGATTTGACAATGAAGGTGTATTCTTGTCCTGGATAAACAGTGGCATCAGCAAATGTGGTTGTGTTTTCACCTGAATTTCCGATAATTCTGAACTCATCTTCAAATGCGTTGTTCTTTCTGTAAATAACAAATTCATCCTCATTATCAGATAAGTCAACCCATTTTAATACAACGCGGTTTGATCCTACAATAGAGGGGAGCATCAGGCTTGGTGTAGCTGAAACTTTTGTTGTATAGAAACACTCATTACTGACACTCTCATAAACAGGATAATCGCTGTACGCCCTGACGCGCAGGGTATAGTCGACATCAACTTCAGGAACAAACCGATAGATGCAGATGTTTTTGGGCAATTTTTCCTTTATGCGCCAAACATCATTTATATGTGTCTTATATTCAATAACATAGTATTGCTCAAAATCGGAAAAATCTTCCCAGCCAAGGTACAGGTAATTTTCGGATTTTGACACTACAAGTAATCCGTCAGGTTCAGAAAAAGACATTTTTACGGTTTGAGGAAGTGAAAATGTTGAAAAGATGGTATCGTTTTTCTTTGCGCGGATACGGTAATGGTATGTTTCGCCGTTTTTTACGGTATCATCAGAATACATGCATTGTCCGCGACCGGTTGATCCAATATGTGTCCATACTCCCTCGGAATCAGTCAAACGCCATATCTCAAAGCCGGTTTCCAGGGATTTTTCATATTCCCATGTCATAAAGATTCTTTGGGGCATTACACTTCTTATAATAAAATTATTAACCGCAGGAAGGGTTTCAGCCGTAACGTCAATCTCCGGGGTATAATCCGAATCAAAATACGTAGAACGCACCTTCATACGGTAAGTATTGGTTGAGCCGGGAGTGACGGTATCAATATATGAGCCTTGCCGAATCAAAGTGGTTAGTATTTCATACGAACCATTGTCAGCTAATTTTTCGAGGTGAACTGTTAAAGATCCTACAGCGTCTCTGTCCCACTCCAGTAGAATCTCAGTATCCGAAAGAGCGTATCCGTAAAAAAATGTGTCCAGCATAAGCCGAGTATATTCCGATATGCCTGATGCCGAGGGGAAATAATCGGTGGTAAAACTATCGCTGTAGCAGGAGCGGATTCTATAAAAATAACGTGTTCCGGGATTCAAACCGCTGTCGGTATATTCGGTTTCACCGGGACGGGTTGTATGGATATGCTCCCAATATGTTAAGCCGGTTTCTCTTCTCTCTATCAAAACCCTGCTGTTATCCGGCGTAATGTAACCGGAACCGGGATAACTCCAGATAAGCGTCATTTGAGTACTATAAGCATTTTCAATCGAAAAGGATACAGGAAACAGGAAGGGAACCGTTATTTCGCTGCTTGGCATACCGCTTAAAGATGAACTGACAGCTATAACACGGTATGTGTATTGCTCTCCGTTAACCGGTGAATTGTCAGTATAACTGGTTGCGTTTGCCGAAACGGTTGAAAGGTATGAAAACGATCCGTTGCCGGTTTTTCTCTCTATCCGGTAACCGGTCTCTTTCTGGGAATTATCTTCCCATGTGATTTTTATGGATGTATCTGACTGTATCTCCGCCTTAACTTGTGTGGGGGATTTTAAAAGCGTTGACGCATTCTGTCCTGTACTGTTGTTGGGGTAATACAAATATAGCGCAGAGGTTGACGTTAGCGCCCGTATACGGTAGTAATAACGGTTACATTCCAATAATCCGGTATCTGTAAAGGTTCTCTGGTTGCCGGGGACAGTGACGACAGCCTGCCATGTGCTCGATCCGTCACGCCTTCTCTCAATTACTGTCTGATAGTTAGATTCCGGAATTTTATTTAAATACGGATATGTCCATGCAAGTTCAAGCTCAGAATCTGAGATGCTGTTTATAGTGAGTCCGACAGGGTAGAGGTATTCTACCGGGAAAGATTCCGCGGCGGTTCCTGAAACGATTCCACTGGTTGCGTAAACACGATAAATATAAATATGACCGTTTGATATATTGGTATCATTATAAGTGGAGGAAGAGGCGGATACATTGGCAACTGTAACAAAACTTCCCGACGAATCGGTTTTTCTTTGTATGGTATATCCGGAAGCACCTGAAACGGTATTGTCCCAGTTTATCCTGATACTGCCGCTGCTGTATACAAAAGCATTAACATAAGAAGGAGCAGAAATGGAAGCCGCTGTGACTGTCCCCGCGGCGGAATAGCACAGAGCAAACAAAACAATTATGTAAAAGAAAAATTTTATTTTTTTCATGTTGATCAACTCCACCAGTTAATTGTACCATAAAATAAAAATTATTACCCCTAATTCTAACAATTATCCAAAATTTATATCGATAAAAATGTTTTTTCAACTTACTGTGATTGTGATTCAATTCGTTATACCGGTTTGATATAGTTCAAAAAGATTGTATACAGAGTATTACTATAAACAAAAAAATGGCCGACGTTTCAAGAAGTGCGTCAGCCAAAATAAAGGGGGTCAAAATGTATTGTGAGGTCATTAAGAGTTTAACCTTTATATGGTTTTTTATACATGATTTTTTAAAAAAATTTTATATTTGTCACGCTGTTGAGGATAAGGTATAATAATTCTGATATCTGATTTCAATTTTAAATAAAATTATATGGTTTCTGGCATATAATATTAGAAAGGGATGCAAATGGAAAAGGAAATCTGGAAAAAACCGATGCGTCAATGTAATATCGGAGGAGAAGCGTTAATTGAAGGCGTTATGATGCGCGGAAATAACAAGATGGCATCTGCAATCAGAAAATCAAACGGGGAAATAGTAGTTGAAACAGTTGATTATATTCCGGTTACAAAAAGGTTCTTTCTCTTAAAGCTTCCGGTTATTCGTGGTGCGGTCGGCATGCTTGAATCCATGATTGTCGGAATGAAGGTTCTTATGAATTCCGCCGAGGAAGTTGATTTTGAAGAAGAGGAAGAATCAAAAATAGATAAATTCCTGAAAAAAATTTTTGGGGATCACTTCTTTCAGGTAATGCTTTATTTATCTGTCGGTATCGCGTTGGTTCTTGGAATAGGTCTGTTTATGCTGCTGCCAAACTGGTTGGCCGGGTGGTTCAGTTTTGATAAAAGCACATCGGGAGGTTCCATTCTGGCGAACCTTATTGAAGGTCTTATAAGGATACTGCTGTTTTTTTCATATATCCTTCTTGTTTCCAAAAATAAGGATATAAAAAGGGTTTTTCAATACCATGGAGCCGAGCACAGCGCAATTTACACATATGAAAATATGCAGGAATTAACAACTGAAAATGCGAAAGGGCATACCACACTCCATCCGAGATGCGGAACAACATATCTTTTTGTAGTAATTATAACGAGTATTCTTCTGTTTTCGTTCGCACGCTGGCACAGTCCCCTGGTTAATATGGCTGTACGCCTGTTATTATTACCATTAGTTGCGGGTGTTGCATATGAAATCTTTAAACTAGCCGCGAAAACCAGTTTCAAACCACTCCGGGCTATCAGCTATCCCGGACTGATGCTGCAGAAGATTACGACGCAACCGCCCGATGAATCCCAACTGGAAGTTGCGCTTGCGGCACTGAAGGCCGTTATTGGGGAAGAGGAAACAAAAACAATGGAGTCTCCTTTATTGGAAGGTGAGGCTACTTGACGATTATTGAGGCTTTAACGAAAGCCGGCGCGTTTTTGCAAGCCGGAAATATCGAGGCCCCGGCAAAAGAAGCCGGGGTTTTATTGGCTTTTCTTCTTGAAAGGGATGTATCCTATCTATATGCGCATCCTGAGACACCTCTTTTACCTGAGATTTTAAACAAGTACACGGAAATTGTCCAAAAAAGAGGAGAGGCCATGCCCTTCCAGTATATATCAAGCAATCAGGAATTCATGTCACTTGATTTTCACGTTAATCCTCATTGTCTCATACCACGGCCCGAAACGGAGATTTTGGTGGAAAAGGCGCTTTCATGGATTGAAGAGAAAGAAAACCGTCACAGTATCCGCATTCTTGATATTGGAACAGGATCCGGAGCCATTGCCGTAAGTATGGCGTATTATTCAAAGAATACGGTAATTGATGCGTTGGACTTGTCGGATGAGGCACTTAAGACGGCTGAACTAAATGCGAAGAGATATAAGGTAACAGACAGGATTAATTTTATTGAAGCAGATTTTTTAAAATGGAAAGCAGGAAATCCATACTCCCTTGTTTTGTCAAACCCGCCATACATTCCGCACAGGGAGATAAAGAACCTGATGCCCGGTGTCAGAGCATATGAACCGGTTATGGCTTTGGACGGAGGAGATGACGGACTTATTTTCTACCATGCGATTGCCGATAAAATCCCCGGGCTTTTGGATGAAAAAGGTTCTGTCATGGTTGAGGTAGGGCTGGGGCAGTCTGAAAATGTAGAATACATCTTCAGGGAAAAGGGGCTTACTGTTTCGGTTTTAACCGATCTCGCCGGTATTCCCCGTGTAGTCTTCGGAGGCAATTAATAGTTAATATTCTGATTTTACCACCAAATATTTCTTATAATTCTGTATAAAAACTCCTTTTTAAGATTATACTTCAATATACGAATATAGTGGAATGTATATCTGAAAGGGAGAATGAAATATGGATAGTTGTCCGGCATATAAGAATACAGGTATGAAAGGCCTCGGTCTCTTAAAAAAGCTTTCGGTATGGAAAAATTTTTTTGAGGAAGATGACCTTCAGGCAACCGGTTCTGATAATAATGCGCTCAAAGAGAGCATTCAGCAGGCTCGTCAGGAATGGTTGAATGCGGTTGCGAATTTTGATCAGGCGGAAGGAGAGGATATGATTGATTATTATATTTATAGGATAAAGGCCTGTCAGGTACGATACAACTATCTTTTGAAAAAGGCGAAGGAAACGGGTTTAAGCGGAGATAAATATAATATGCGGAATTGATATGAGTTGTAAAATAAGTAGGGATTCCGCAGTTCATAAACAACAGTTTTATTGAATAGAATAGAATATGTAAAGGACAAACATCCGGGGGTTGGTAATGAATAAATTTTATATTTTACTTGCCTGGTTTGTAGGTATCATTCTTATATTTACCTTTGGTAAGGTTTTGAAGGTTCCTTTGAAATTTGCTTTGAAATTATTAGTTAATGGCCTTCTGGGAGGCATAGTGCTTCTTGCAATAAACTATTTGGGACAATTCATTGATTTTCATATCTCTATAAATGTTTTTTCGGCATTGATTGTTGGAATTCTGGGTTTACCGGGTGTAATTCTATTAATAATTCTAAAGTATTTACTATAGGCAGGTTTTAGCAGGCTATGTAATAATCAATATTTCCCCGGCATATAATGGTTGAGTAGACGAACCTTTAAATATTAAAGTTTAGTTTTTATACGGCTCTTTAACGCCAGCGTTTTGGCGCGCAATTCGCGCAAGCGCTCATTGGATCTACGGGGATCGGTGCAATGAATACATCTGGAGTACAAAGACGGGATGGTAGAAGAATATGCAGGAAACGAAAGGATTGATTGAAAACAGCTATAACATTCGTATTATGGGTATCAAGCCTTACCGGGCAGGATATATTCTTGAGACGACTCATGGGAAAAAATACATAAAGGCTTGCCAGTACACAAAAGAACGCGTACAGTTCATTCATCAGGCAAAAACACATTTGATCAACCATAATTTTCAGCAAATTGATCCTTATTGCCTTACGGTGAGTAAACAACCTTTCGTAGAGGCAGATGAGGGTACTTATACTATGGTTAACCTGATTGAAGGCAGGGAATGCGAGTTTGATGATGAGCGTGATGTGATTAAGGCTGCGGAGGCACTGGCGTTAATGCATAAGGCAAGCCACGGGTTTACTCCAAGGGATAACTGTTATGTCCCAAACAGTCTTGGGAAGCTGCCGGGTTGTTTCAAAAAGCGTCTCGAAGAAATCCGGAAGCTGCGAAGAAAAGCTGAAAAGGAGCGGAACGGTTTTGATTATCTTTTTATTGAAAATTTCGATGATTTCTATAAACTTGGTGTATTGAGCCTTGAGACATTATATTGTTCCAAATACGGGAAATTGGTTGAAATGACAATCAGGGAAGGAATGATATGCCATCACGATTATTCCTATCAGAATATATTAATAAGGGGAGATAAGACTTCGGTTATCAATTTCGATTATTGTAATCTGGAATTGAAGATATATGATATTGTCAATATGCTGAGACGGCGAATGAGAAAATGCAATTGGGATATACAAAAGGCAAAAATAATTCTTGATGTTTACAGGAAAATAGAGCCACTGGAGAAGGATGAGATGAGAGTTATGAAGAGCATGCTTCAATTCCCCCAAAAATTCTGGAGAGTCATTAACCGGTATTATAACAGCAAACGCTGTTGGGCGCAGAAAAACTTCATCTCAATGATTGAAGAGGTTATCAGTGAAAAGGACGCACACCTGCATTTTATGGACGGATTTGATAAGCTGTAGTTAAAAAAGTCCGGTAATTGTTCCGTCGGGTTGTATGTCAATCCGGTTGGCCGCAGGTTCCTTTGGAAGTCCGGGCATTGTCAGGATATCCCCGGTCAGTGCTACCAGAAAACCGGCTCCGGCTGAAATACGCACATCACGAACCGTTAAGTCAAAGCTTTCAGGACGGCCTAAAAGAGCGGGATTATCCGAAAGCGAGTACTGGGTTTTTGCCATACAGACAGGCATTTTATCCATTCCTATTGTTTCTATCTGACGAATAGCCTTTTCAGCAGTGTCCGTGTAGATAACCCGACAACCGCCGTATATTTCACGGTTAATTATTCCAATCTTATCTTTTATTGAAAGATTTATGTCATAGAGCGGCTTAAAATGGGACGGTGTGGTTTCAATTAAGCGGCATAGTTTTTCAGCCAGTTCAAGGCCGCCGTCTCCGCCGTAGGAAAAGACCTCACTTAAGCCCACTTCCACACCCAATTCACGGCAGAAGCCAACAATAAAATTAATTTCATCCGCCGTATCGGTTCCAAAGCGGTTAAGAGCAACCAACACAGGCACGTTAAATTTCTTTATATTTTCAATATGCTTCTCAAGGTTTGAAATCCCCTTTTTTAACGCAGGCAAATTTTCCACGGAAAGATCGTTTTTTAAAACACCTCCGTTATATTTTAAAGCACGTACGGTAGCTACAAGAACAACGGCGTTTGGATTTAATCCTGAGAAACGGCATTTTATATCAAAAAACTTTTCAGCTCCGAGATCAGCTCCAAATCCCGCTTCGGTGATAACATAATCAGAAAGCTTAAGCGCAAGCCTGGTGGCAGCCACACTGTTGCAACCGTGAGCTATATTAGCGAAAGGGCCTCCATGCATGAATGCCGGTGTATTTTCAAGAGTTTGCACCAAATTTGGTTTAATAGCGTCCTTTAATAACAGCGACATGGCTCCGTCTACTTTGAGATCCTTTGCGGTTACAAGGTTGCCCTCCAGATTGTAGGCTGCGATAATTTTTCCCAGACGGTCTTTCAGATCGGTAAGGTCGTCGGATAAGCATAAAATTGCCATAATTTCAGAAGCAACAGATATCTGGAAGCCGTCTTCACGGGGATATCCGTTTGCTTTTCCGCCAAGTCCCACAATAATCTGTCTGAGAGCGCGATCATTCATATCCATTACAC
>CAZSVI010000112.1:0-12127 GCA_964610205.1 uncultured Oscillospiraceae bacterium | reverse complement strand
AAAATGAAAAAAGAGATAACTTCTTCAGTATCAATTCATCTCAATTACTTTTTTCATTATTATATAAAAGTATATTTGCCATTTTTAACTGTGTTTATGCAGATAAATTTTAAGATTAACATATTTTTTTGTTTATCAAAAGTTAAATATGGGTAAAAGTAACCGTAAAGACATATATTAAATGAAATAATAACAGAAGTTATTATATAAAATAACTAATTAAATAAGATATATCTATTAAGCTTAATATATAACATAAAAAGCATTAATAAACTTAATTTGTACATAATACAAATTAAAAATGGGGGTTGGTTTAATGAAAAGTGTACTTATTGTCGATGATGCCGCGTTTATGAGATTATCGCTTAAAAATGTTCTTGAAAAAAATGGTTTTAATATTGTCGGGGAAGCAGAGAATGGACTTGTTGGAGTTAAAAAATACAAAGAACTTAACCCTGACATTGTAACCCTGGATATTACGATGCCTGAAATGGATGGTCTTACCGCTCTGAAGGAAATCATGAAAATAGATAAAACCGCGAATATTATAATTGTTTCAGCAATGGGGCAGGAATGGTATGTGCGGGAAGCAATAGCATGCGGTGCTAAAAGTTTTATCGTAAAGCCTTTTTCCAATGATCATGTTATAAAGGTATTCGAAAAAGTTTCCGAATGATAGAAAATTCATTTTTACGCTGATATGTAAGGGGTGCTTAAGATGAGAGAAAAGTCATTTGAACCCGTGATGGAAATGTTTATTTTTGAAACTTATCAATTGCTGGAGCAGTTGGAACAGATAATTATAAGCAGTGAAAAGGGAAACAGCTATTCTTCACACCATGTTAATGAGATTTTCAGAATCATGCATACCATTAAGGGTTCTTCAGCAATGATGATGTTTAATGGTATTTCGGTTCTTTCCCATTCAATGGAGGATCTTTTTTACATTATTCGTGAAAACAAACCTCAGGTTATCAATTTTACCAGGCTAACCGATCTCATTTTGAAAGGCGCTGATTTTATCCGGACGGAAATAACAAAAATTGAAGGGGGAAATGAATCGGATGCCGATTCTTCCGAATTAATTGATGAAATTCAAATGTTTCTTGCGGATATAAAAAACGAAAACTCCATAATTGATCAAAAGAGCAAGAAGTTAGATGAGTTTAAATTTTCTGAAGAGGTTGAATCCGTGAATGAAGTTTCCGCAAAAAACGCGTTTAAAGCGGTTGTGCATTTTGAAGAAGGATGCCAGATGGAAAATATCCGGGCATTTGGAATGATACATAATCTGAAAGAAATTGCAAGTTCAGTGCGTTACTTTCCCCTAAATATTATAGAAGACAACGACTCGGCAGAGATAATCAGAAAAGATGGTTTTAAGATTTTTTTCAAAACGGATTTTTCGATAGATATGATACATCAATTATTGACGCAGACAGTTTTTTTGAAGAATCTTATTCTGGAAGAACTGGACGGGGAAGAGGAAATCATTGAATCGGGAAAACAGGAGAAAAAAGCGGAGGATATACAGGCAGATACGTATCCGGAGACAATAAATAAGGAGCAGAGTACTGAAACGCAATCAAAACACATAAACCAGAGCATGATTAGCGTTAATGTTTCAAAGCTGGACAAACTGATGGATCTTATGGGCGAACTGGTTATTTCGGAAGCAATGGTAATACAGAATTCCGATCTCCAGGGTCTGGTTCTTGAAAATTTTAATAAAGCGGCAAGGCAATTGAGTAAAATTACAGGAGAATTGCAGGAGTCGGTTATGTCTATCAGAATGGTTCCCCTGTCGGCAACGCTTCAAAAAACAAACAGAATTATACGCGATATGTGTAAAAAGCTTGACAAGGAAGTAAATCTTGAAATTTACGGGGAAGAAACCGAAGTGGATAAAAATATTATAGAGCATATTTCGGATCCTCTTATGCACATTATCAGAAACTCTATTGATCATGGGATAGAATCTACTGATATGAGGGTATCCGCAGGAAAGGACAAAGTGGGGAAAATAATACTGGGAGCCAGAAACGCGGGTGGCGATGTATTAATTTCCATCAGGGATGACGGCCGGGGCCTGGATAAAGAAAAAATACTGGAGAGAGCAAGGGACAGGGGCCTTTTGCAGAAACCCGAAAGTGAACTGACCGAACGGGAAATTTATTCTTTTATATTTCTTCCGGGATTTTCGACAAAGGAGAATGTATCCGAATTTTCAGGGCGTGGCGTGGGAATGGATGTAGTGACAAAAAACATTGAAAAAGTAGGGGGTATCGTAAATGTGGACAGTATACCGAACGAAGGTACAACCGTTACCATAAGAATTCCACTGACTCTGGCAATCATAGGCGGAATGAATATCAGGGTCGGAAAATCCATATATACAATTCCAATAATATCTATAAAGGAGTCATTCAGGCCCGGAGAAAACGATATATTCAAAGATCCTGAAGGAAACGAGATGATAATGATCCGTGGATTATGCTATCCCGTAATACGGCTGCACAGGTTATTCAATGTGAAAACCGATGTTGTCCGTATGAATGACGGAATTATAATAATGGTTGAAAATAACCTGAAAACGGTATGTATCTTCGCGGATGCCTTGCTGGGAGAACAGCAGGTAGTAGTAAAAACGCTTCCCAATTATATTAAAAAGGTTAAAGGTCTTACCGGATGTACTCTTCTTGGAGATGGTAGTATCAGTCTTATACTTGATATCACCAATCTTGCGGGTGGATGACAGTAAAATCCATATAATTTTCATGTATTCAAGTTGAATATTTTTTGTAACAGTATACCGTTGTATAACATCCGGGTTTATTCGTTAACGGGTATAACAGCAGAGAGTTCAACTTTTATAGATTCAGAAAGGAGATGATTAGGTTGTCGGAAAAAGTAGACATGGCAATGTTTGAGGAAGAGGATACTCAAAAAGGCAGATTTCTGACATTCTCTCTGGGAAAGGAAAGCTATGGTGTTGAAATCCAATATGTCACTGAAATCATAGGAATCCAGCCTATCACAGAGGTGCCCGAGCTTCCCGGGTATGTAAAGGGAATAATAAACCTGCGAGGAAAAATTATTCCCGTTATGGACGTCAGACTTCGCTTTAAGAAAGAGCCGAGGGAATATAACGACAGGACTTGTATTGTAGTTGTTGATATAAGGGATGTTTCTATCGGCCTTATAGTTGACAGTGTTTCAGAGGTGCTTGCAATACCCGAACAGGATATTGTAGAACCGCCGCAAATGAACAAGGGCCTCAGCAACCGGTACGTAAGAAATATCGGTAAGGTCGGAACTGATGTAAAGCTGCTGCTGGATTGCGAGAAGCTTATGACCGATGATGAAATCGAGGATCTTCAGAATATCTGAAAAATAGGGGGGTTATATTATGAAGTTTAAAAAATTGCAAACAAAAATTCTTGCGGGGTATATCGCGATAGTATTAATATTTGCTGTAATTGCTGTTGTATCATATTTTCAACTGGTGGATCTGCAAAAGAAGGTTAACCAAATGACAGAGGTGGAGTTCCATTATTATCAGATTAATCAGGAACTAGCCTATAACCTGGCTGAAAGGGTAAGCAACATAAGAGGATTTCTTCTGTATGGAAATACAGACTATAAAAATACATTCATTGAAACAACCAAACAAAGCGACAGAATTGGTGAGACGCTCCTGGCCGAATCAAACATTGAAAAGGAAAAGGAGATGGTAAGCAGAAGTTATGTCTGGAGCAAGGATATTATTGATAAGGTAATTCCGGCTTTTGAGAGAGGCGATACCGATGAAGTGACCCACCTTACAAAAAACCTTGTGCTGGAAACAAATGAATTGATTAAAATAAACAGTGAACTTATGGCAATGCGGGAAGAAAATATTAAAAATATTACGGAGGAAGTATCAAGAAAAGGCTCAACTATCATAGCAGTCCTTATTATTTCAACACTTATGGCAATAGTGCTTGCCATAGTTCTTGGACTATTCCTTGCCCGTTCAATAACAAAGCCTATAATTAATATAGTACGGTTATCCGAAAGGATTGCCGAAGGAGATCTGGATGTGGAGGTCGATGTCAGCAGTGAGGATGAGATTGGAAATCTTGCAAAAGCTTTTACAGAAATGACTGCTAATCTGAATGAAGTTGTGAGCAACATCAATTCATCGGCTGAACAGGTAGCATCCGGTTCCAAACAGGTATCTGATTCCAGCATGGCATTATCACAGGGAGCTACCGAACAGGCAAGTTCTATTGAGGAGCTTACGGCATCCCTTGAAGAGGTTTCCTCCCAGACCAAGAGTAACGCGGATAATGCCAATGAGGCCAATAAAATTGCCGAAACCGCAAAAGCAAATGCGGCCCATGGCAATGACCAGATGAAGCAGATGCTTAAAGCAATGGATGAAATCAATGATTCCTCCAGTAATATTTCCAAAATAATAAAAGTTATCGACGAAATTGCCTTCCAGACCAATATTCTTGCGCTCAATGCCGCTGTAGAAGCCGCAAGAGCCGGGCAGCACGGTAAAGGCTTTGCCGTTGTTGCCGAAGAGGTGAGAAATCTTGCCGCAAGGTCTGCGGACGCGGCGAAAGAAACTACGGCAATGATAGAGGGATCAATAAAGAAGGTTGAAGGCGGTACAAAAATAGCCAATGAAACCGCCGACGCATTGAACAAAATAGTGGAAGATGTTACAAGAGTAACAGAGCTGGTAAGCAATGTTGCAATTGCTTCCAATGAGCAGGCTTCCGGGGTTGAGCAGATAAATCAGGGCATAATGCAGGTATCTCAGGTTGTACAAACCAATTCCGCTACATCAGAAGAAAGCGCGGCAGCAAGCGAAGAGTTGTCAAGCCAGGCCGCGCTTCTGAAGGATATGGTCAGCAGGTTTAAACTGAGAAAGAATACAAAAACATACAACCACATGGAAGAACTGAACCCGGATGTTATAAAAATGCTGGAGGATATGTCCGGAAAGAAAAAGTCAAACGGAAATGCCATAGAATCCAGAAACATTTCCGGTACAACTAAGTCAAAGATCGCCCTTAGTGAAAGGGAATTCGGAAAGTATTAAAAAAACGGGTGCGGGGTGGGTCATATACCGGCCCACTCCGTGTATACATGATGAACCAGGTTAGCAGATAGGGTAGCCGGGAAATCAGGTTACCGGAGATCGGACCTAAAGAGCTCGCCATTAAACTTTTACCGAAATACTGTTGAACAATCTTAGAAATATCGATAGTATAGGTAAGAATATGCATCTACAAAAGAAGAGTCTTTGGACTGGAGTATAGGTTCAAATCAGCTTTAAAACACAGGTGGATATATGCTTACAATTACAGACAAGGAATTCAGAAAGCTAACGGAATACATAAAAACAAATTATGGTATACATTTGAAGGAAGAAAAGAAATCCCTTATAATAGGCAGACTACATAATGTTCTGGCGAAAAGAAATTTTAAAAATTTCTCCGAATATTATGATTATATAGTTTCGGACAAAACAGGAGAGGCAGTCGAAACTTTAATAAACAGGATTTCTACCAACCATACTTTTTATATGAGGGAGGTAGACCATTTTTATTATTTCCGGGATAAGGTTCTTCCATACCTGGCAAGCGTAATGAAAGGAAAGGATCTACGCATCTGGAGCGCGGGTTGTTCTACAGGAGAGGAACCATATACCCTTGCGATGATTATCAACGAATACTTTGGCAAAGAGAAATTATTTTGGGACACCAAGGTGCTGGCTACCGACATTTCAAGCAAGGTACTTGAAGAGGCATCAAATGGAATTTATTCCAATGAGGAAATAGCAACGCTGCCTCCGCAATGGAGACTTAATTATTTTAAAAAAATTAACAATGAAAAATCAGTACTTATCGATAGGATAAGGAATGAAGTAATATATAGAAAGTTTAACCTGATGGAGGATGTTTTCCCGTTTAAACGGAAGTTTCATGTAATATTCTGCAGAAACGTAATGATATATTTTGATGATAAGACAAGATCTGAACTGGTACAAAAATTTTATGATATGACGGAATATGGCGGATTTCTTTTTATCGGGCATTCGGAGTCTCTGAACAGGCAAACCACAAAATATAAATATGAGATGCCTGCGGTTTACAGAAAGTAAAAGCAGAATGGATAAACATTGGAACAAAAGAGGTGAGGAGATGCATCCGGAGCGTAAAATAAAAGTTCTGGTAGTAGATGACAGTATTGTGTTCAGAGAAGTTTTGTCAAGGGGGATTTCTTCCGATTCAGGTATAGATGTTGTGGCAACGGCTAATGACCCTTTTGATGCAAGGGATAAAATTATTAAATATGAACCCGATGTAATGACATGTGATGTTGAAATGCCAAGAATGAATGGTATTGAATTTATTCGAAAGCTTATGCCTCAATACCCTTTGCCTGTAATTGTTGTAAGTACCGTAAGCAATGCCGTGTTTGATGCGATGAATGCGGGAGCCGTGGACTTTGTGGTTAAGCCGGATGTTAAATCGGTAAGAAACGTCGAAGATTTTATATATGACATGATACAAAAAGTAAAAATAGCCGCTGCATCAAAGGTGTTGCCGACAAATGCGAAATACACCCCGCAGAAAATAAGTGACGGCAGCATAACAGCGGGAATGGACAGAATAATAGCAATCGGAGCCTCAACAGGAGGAACCGAGGCTATTTTTAATATACTTAAATGTCTGCCGGATAATGTTCCCGGAATTGTGATAGTTCAGCATATTCCTCCCGTGTTCTCCCGTATGTTTGCCGAAAGGCTGAATACATCAACCGGTTTGAAAGTAAAAGAGGCACAGACGGGTGATTATATTGAAAGAGGATGCGTTTTGGTATCACCGGGAAATCTGCATATGAAAATCAAAAGAACAGGTGGTAAATATAGGGTTGAGTGTTTCGAAGGGGATAAAGTTAACGGGCACTGTCCGTCTGTTGATGTTTTGTTTGAATCGGTGGCAAACGAAGCGGGCAACCGGGCTATAGGAATTATACTTACCGGTATGGGTTATGATGGTGCGAAAGGGCTTCTTTCCATGAGGAAAGAAGGAGCAGGAACGATAGGACAGGACGAGGGTTCATGTGTTGTTTACGGAATGCCAAAGGTTGCGTATAATATAGGCGCGGTTGAAAGACAGGTGCCGTTGGAACAGATACCTCAAATATTATATTTGTGGTTAAAAAAGGGATAGCTGTAAACCGCTCATTGAAATTGCGGAGAATTATTATGGACAGAATTATTGGAATCGGGGAATATGACGTATCGAATAATGTAAATGATGTATTAAAGACATATGCTTTATCATCATGTGTTGCTTTGACCATATACGATCCCGTAAAAAGAGTATTGGGAATGGCTCATATTGCCTTGCCGTCCTTACAGAGTACACCTGCATTTAATCCGGCCTACTATGCCGATATAGGTATTCCGGTATTAATACGGAAGTTTTGCATGGGATATGGATGCAATAAAGAGAACTTTTTGATTAAGCTGTTTGGAGGTGCGGAATCAGTAAAAAAAGATGTTTTTAATATTGGCATGAAAAACATAGCGATGGTTGAAACCGTTCTTAAAAAATACAATCTGAAAATCAACCATTATGATACGAGAGGGAACAAGACAAGAAGTATAGCCGCCGATGTCGCGACAGGTACTGTTAAAGTCAAATACCAGCCATTATGTTTTTAAGACGGTTATATTATTGTTATAGGTATTTACTTTAGTACGGCAAGGCGTTACTATGCTATGGAAACATTAATATCAAGGGTGAATTAATAATAAAAAAGAGATGTATTATTTTGATTTTGGCTGCCCTGTTAGTGTTCACTATGACAGCATGTTCACCGGCCGGCGGAGAAAAGACAACTGCAAAAACCAGCGGTAATTTTGCGGTTGGATTTAGTTCGGTGAGTATGCGGCTATAACCGGGAAAGACGGTAAAGCGGTATATGCTCCTCCGACGGTCACACGAAATGTTAAGATTTTGTTAAAAATATGACAAAGTACATTGACTTAGTTATTCAATTGTAATACTATACTTAATGGGTTAATGGTGTTTTGTAGTGAACAAATAATAAGTTATCAGCTGCCGGAATGTTAACAACGGAATATTTAGGAATGAGCGAATAATTTGGTCATTCCTTAAGTTGCATCATCAGCGCAAACCGGTAAATGTGAGGTGTGTAATTGTGAGAATAAGGGTTCTGGTTGCCGCCGGAGACGAACAAATCAGGAATGAACTGAAGGAGCTTTTGTCTTCTGAGGGTTTTGAAGCGGATACAGTTCAGGATGGAATCTCCGCAATAAAATATTTCCGTCGCTATGAGTATAATCTGTCTATATTGGAATTTAAATTACCCGAGTTGGATGGGAAGAGCGTATGCCGTCAGTTCCGAAAAATGGCTGATATTCCGTTTATCTTTATATCTTCCGATTCGGACGAGGAGTCTGTTTTACAGGGGTATGCCCTTGGTGCTGAAGATTTTATAACAAAACCCTTTTCAGGGAAAGAGTTGTTGGCCCGTCTGAAGGTTATTTTGCGCCGCAGGGTGGGGGAGGAGAAAATTTCTGCCCGTAATCTGGTGTATGAGGGGCTGCATATTGATACAACTTCGCATACGGTTTACGTGGATGAAAAAAAAGCAGACCTTACCCCTAAGGAATATCAATTGCTGTTGGTAATGGCAAAAAGCCCTAATCAGGCATTTTCAAGGGAAATGCTACTTGATGTAATCTGGGGGCAGGATTATTTCGGCACAGATCGTACTATTGACACTCATATAAAAACATTACGGGAAGCTCTGAAACCATATAATAACTATATTGCTACCGTTCGGGGGTTCGGTTACATTTTCAGTGAGATACCTGAAGGTATAGGAAGCAAAAAAAAACAAACGGAATAAATTAATGCGTTAGATTTTAAAAAAATAAGGCGCTTTCGATTAAATATCGAAAGCGCCTTATTGGTTTTGTCTACTTCCGTTGAGCGTAATCGGCGATTACACGCTTCAGTATATCAACAGTTTCCAAGGTGTCTTCCAGTTCATTTTTCAGGTTTTTGTTTTCGGCTTCAAGATTCAGAATACGAATGGATTCGGGTTCTTCACGGGATTGAGCCGCCGTTGGCTTATCTTCAGATAAAACATGAACAATTGGTTTTCCGACAGCTGTCTTCTGTCTCTTCTGCGGCGGTGAATCAAGCACAAAGGTTTCATCGCAGTATTCGTTGCTTTTACCTCTTTTCACATAATGTGTATGCAAAAGCTCATGAGCAAGGTGCCCGTTGGGTTCTCCAAGAAACTCCTTATAGAAGGATACTATATAAGGATTTTCGTGGGATTTTCTTATCGTTTTGCTTTCATCCTCGTCATAAAGGTTTTGCATTCGTTTTGCGCGGACATCGGGATCATCGCTCCTGGGTTGTCCTCCGCCGGTTATACATCCGCCGGGACAGCCCATTACCTCAATAAAATGATAGGGTGATTTCCCGGCTTTGATTTGATCCAGAAGTACCTTTGCGTTTTTCAGACCGCTTGTAACCGCAACCTTTACTTCCACTCCATCCAGGAATGAATAGGCCTCAAGGGGTTTTTCAATTTTTATTGCGGCTTCCTTGATTTTTTCAAGTCCGACAATAGGGGTAACATGAAGATTATCAAAAGGAAGCTCCCTTCCCGTAACAAGTTCATAAACAGTCCGCAGCGCGGCTTCCATAACGCCTCCTGTCAGCCCGAAAATATCCGCCGCTCCGGTAGACATCCCAAGAGGCGCGTCAAATTCTCTGTCCGGAAGATTGACAAAGTCAATCCCCGCTTCCTTTATCATATCACCAAGTTCCCGGCAGGTAATAACCGCATCCACATTAGGGTTGCCGTCATTTTTCATTTCATCCCTGGCGATTTCGCATTTCTTTGCTGTACAAGGCATAACGGAGACTACAAACATATCCTTCGGATCGATGCCAAGCTTTTTGGCGTAGTAGGATTTAACAACAGCGCCCATCATTGTATGGGGGGATTTACAAGTGGACAGATGGGACAACTGATCCGGGAAGGTATGTTCAATATACTTGATCCAGCCGGGACTGCAGCTGGTAATCATAGGAAGAACACTTTCCTTGCCGGTTAAGGCATTCTTTACCCTGTTCAGGAGTTCAGTTCCTTCTTCAATAATTGTCAAGTCGGCTGCCCAGTTTGTATCAAATACGTCATCAAAACCCATATAAGAGAGGGCATTCGCAAGCTTTCCGGTGCACCGTGTGCCTGCGGGCAGGCCGAATTCCTCACCGATGGCAACACGAATTGCCGGGGCAACCTGAACCACCACGCGCTTTTTCCTGTCGTGAATGGCTGTCCATACCTTTTCGGCGGAGGAGGTTTCCTTTAAAGCTCCGACAGGGCATACCACGGTACACTGTCCGCAGAACGTGCAGTTAACCGATCCGAGGGGCAGATCCATACCCGGGCCTACAACCGTTCCAAAGCCCCGGTTCTGCGCGTTCATAATGCCGACTCCCTGTATTTCGTTACATACGGTTATGCAGCGGCGGCAAAGAACACATTTTGACATATCCCTGGTAATAGAGACAGAGACATCCATGGGCGCTTCGGAGCGTTCTCCGTCAAACCTGGATTCCTCAACCCCAAGCAACTTACCCAGTGCCTGAAGTTCACAGGATGTGTTTCTTTTGCAGCTTAAACAGTCACGGTTATGATCGGACAGCAGCAGTTCGTAAAGAACTTTTCTTGCTTTCTGGACTCGTTCGCTGTTGGTGTGTATTTTCATACCGTCAACAGCTTTTGTGATACATGATGCCTGCAAAGTTTTTGCGCTTTCCACCTCCACCACGCAGATACGGCAGGATCCGATGGCGTGCTCCTTTTCAAGGTAACACAGGGTGGGTATATAAATATGGTTCAGCTTCGCGGCTTCCAGTATCGTACTGCCTTCAGGGGCAGTTACGGCTTTTCCGTTAATAGTTAAATTCAACATTTTTCACCTACCTCCTGTCACAGTGCAGACAACGCATTGCTTCCGCAATGGCGTTCAGTTTATGGTAACCGAGTACCACCTCGTCAAAAGAATTCACACGACGCTCTAAAGGCAGCAACTCCATATGGAACCTGTCATGAGAAACCAGATCATCTTCATCTATGACTTCGGGAATATCTATTTTTTCACCCTTGTTTAAAACACCTTTTCCGTTCAGGAACAAATCGATGTTCCGTGCTGCGTTTTTTCCATCGGCAATGGCACGGATTACTTCATCAGGCCCTCTGGCTACGTCTCCGCCGGCAAATACGCCCGGCATTGTGGTCATCTGGGTTTCACTCTCAACAATGAAGGTACCCCATGGGGTTACTCCTATATCATCCTTATGGACAAATGGGAGGTCGGCGTATTGGCTTACGGCTGTGATAACCGTATCCACATCAATAAGGAAGTTGGAGCCTTCGATATGACTTGTATTCCTTCGTCCCTTATTGTCAAAGTTGCTCAGGCGCCGCCGCACGCATTCAATTTTCGCGACATTACCACGCTTATCGGAAAGGAAACGTACCGGTGATACCAGTTCATGCAGTTCAATACCCTCATGAAGGGCCTCTTCGATTTCAATATCATAGGCCGGCATCATATCCCTTGTTCTGCGGTACAGCAGCATGACCTTTTTCGCACCCAGACGCAGGGCTGTGCGTGCAGAGTCGATAGCGGTGTTTCCGCCGCCGATGACAGCCACAACATGATCGGTAAGATCCACACTGTTATACAGCTTCACATCCTTAAGGAAACTGATGCCGGGTAATACACCCTTAAGATTCTCTCCCGGAACATTCACTTTCTGTGGAATCTGCGTTCCTGTGGAAATATAAATGGCGTCGTACATGGCGCGCAATTCCTTGAATCCTATGTCCTTTCCGACTTCAGTGTTGGTGCGTATATTTACACCGGAGCGGCATATGTTTTCCACTTCCTTTTTTAAAATGTCGGAAGGCAGGCGGTATTCCGGAATACCATAGGCTAAGACACCGCCGGCGACAGCTTCCTGTTCGTAAATATCCACCTCATAACCCGTTCGTGCCAGAT
>CAZSVI010000111.1:0-12327 GCA_964610205.1 uncultured Oscillospiraceae bacterium | reverse complement strand
GATTCGGCAAATAGAAGAATCAGTATTCCGGAAGGATTTCTAGCAGTGGATTCTATTTTAAATATTTATATAAATATAGTTGATGGTCTTGTAGTATATCCCCGGATGATCCGGAAAAGAGTGATGGAAGAGCTTCCTTTTATGGTCACGGAAGATATTTTGATGGAGGCTGTAAAGCGGGGCGGTGACAGGCAGGAACTGCATGAAAGGATAAGGGTCCATTCCATGGAAGCAGCCAAAGTTGTAAAGGAAGAGGGGCTTTCGAATGATCTCATGGAAAGGATATCGGGCGACTCCTCGTTTGGCTTAAGCTTACAGGATATAAACAGGATTTTAAATCCGTCTCTTTATATCGGAAGAAGCAGTGAGCAGGTGGTGGAGTTTATAAATTATTATGTAAAACCGCTTCTGGATAATAATTCAGCATGGGATATGCAGATTGATTTAAAGGTTTAAAAATTTGATTGTTTATCAAACGCTTCCCCGGTGATTAAACCTGCCACTGAGTAAGTAATCGGTTTGTCACAGCCACTGAAGGAAGGTGTCCCGGTAGACGTTTGATAAAAAAGGACTCGGGTGCCATCTGTATTGGGAAATAAGTCCTAAAATTGCTTGCAATTTAAGTAATAACCTGATAAGATGTAAGTACATAACAACAACCTGACAACTGATTTCATAAGGCAAAGAGAATTGGAGGTAATTTGACGTGGCAGGCATTAATAAGTACAGTACTGTACCCTTATATTGTCAGCTTAAGAACATAATTCTTGAGAAAATCGAGAGGAATGTTTTTAAGGAAGATTCAAAAATACCCTCAGAACAGGATTTATGTGAGCAATATTGTATTAGCCGTCCTACAGTAAGGCAAGCGATCAATGAGCTGACAAACAATGGTCAGTTATATAAGCTTAAGGGGAAGGGTACTTTTGTTTCTAAAAGAAAATCCAGCGTACATATAAAGGATTACAGCGGATTTACCGATTCAATTCTGGACAGCCTTGAGCCTGAAAAAAAAGAAATTCTTAATATTAAAACGGTTACGTCGGATGATTTTGCAAAGCTGAAGGATATTTTTAATATTAAAGCCGATAAACAGGAGTTTACCTGTATAACCTATACAAATACCAGAAATGAAGAGGTATTCTCAGTTAATATTTCATATATCCCATTAAGTCTTTTCCCTGAAATCGGTGAGGATATAAAAAACAAAAAGCCATCCTTTGAAATTTTAAGGGGTAAATATCCTTTGGTGCCCTATAGCTCGAAGAGTTCTCTGGAAGTTATATATACTGATCAGGTTGATGCGGGTTTATTACAGGTACAGCCCGGGCAGGCGCTGATTCAGATCGATAATGTATTATTTTCAAAGAGCGGTCAGCCCGTTGAGTGCATTGTATCAAAATACAGGGCTGACAAATGCAGATTATCATTTGAAAACCATAAATGAATTATGTATATCCAATGCCTATTGAGGCAGAGGTCATCGAGGTTGTTTGATAAATATAAAAACCTGGAGAATCTCCAGGTTTTTCAATACTCAATATCGTCAACTGTTATACTTCAATCAAAAGAATAATAGTTCCTTCTGAAACAGCAGATGTTGCCGATGAGCGGATATACCCAACTTTATGGCATGTCAACTGCTGATTTCCGGCTTCATCTGTCCAAGTTTTTGAACTGCCTGCTGTACTTCGTTCATTTGCACGTTTTTGGTCTGATACCAGCCTCTCTGCCTCATGGAGTCGAATATTTCATATTGTATTTGCTGATTTTCACTAAGGATTTGATTTATTTCCCCGCGAAGCTGCGGGCACGTTGCTTCTGCCAGATATGAGCCATATGATGAAATAGAAAGCTTTTCAGTATTCAGAGCATCCGACATCATATCCTGCTCGCTTAAATTTGGATTATTATGCATGTTTATTTTCCTCCTTTGATTTTATTCAAAATTCAGGTTAAACGGAATCTTAAAGATTTTACATAAATTATTAACACTTATATACCTTGCTTTACATTTATTGCATTTGCGTCGGTTTATTGTGGGAATTCAGATAATTATAAAGGGTGTCAAAGTGCTTTTTATGCATCTGAGCTGCTTTACGGCATAAGGATTTCAGCTGTTGATCATTGCAATAATCAGCATACAGGTTCATTTTTTTTGAATTAAGTGATTCCTTACTCATCTGATCATCCAGTATTGACATATTCTTTGTTGTCAGCATAGCCATCATGCTCTGGTTCTGACCCGTTTGATTCTGCATTTGGTTTTGATTCTGGTTCTGCGTTTGCATTATAAATACCTCCTTTAGAAATTTTAATACTATGGTTTGCAAAATTATCTAAAATATTCATGAAACATATAATTCGGGTAGGGTTCTTGCAGTTAATTTTTAATTATGATAAAATAAAGGAAATGAATAGTAGTCTGAGTTGTAAGCGGCACGCTTTGTAAAATAATTAACCGGTGCATGATTATAACGAGGATTTTCTGTTTACACACCTGAATGCATGGAATGTTCCGTGCGGAGGGGAAAGTAATGTTATGTTGCCCACCCGTTCAGGTCAGGGCTTTTTTTATGGAGGTTTATTTATGAAAAAACGAGTTATTGTTTTACTAATCGCAGTTTGTTTGATATTTATTATGTCATCCTGCGCATCAAAGACGGAAATCAGACAAATAAAAGTTGCAGCACCTTCAGGAGCAACAGCTATCAGTATCATAAAACCGATGAAGGATACGGTCAATTTGAATGGAACTGAGATCCTGTATGAGGTTGTTCCTACAACAGACCTTATTGTTGCAAGGCTTACTTCCCGGGAAGCCGACTTTGTCATAGTTCCGGTAAATCTGGCGGCGCAGCTTTACCGAAAGAAATTACCTTATAAACTGACATCGGTTGTTACATGGGGAAACCTGTATATTGCTTCAAATGAGAATATGGACGGATGGGAAGATTTAAGGGGAGAGGATATTTATATGATGGGAAAGGGTTTGGTTCCAGATATAGTATTCAGAACCCTGTTACAGGAAAATGGCTTGAACCCGGAAACGGATGTAAATTTAATCTATCTTTCGGGCGGAACGGAGTTAGCGCCAAACTTCCTGAATGGAAAAGCGAAGATATCCATGCTGCCGGAACCCGTTCTGACTACTGTGAAGATGAAAAACGCCGATACCAATGTTTTTCTGGATCTCCAAAAGGAATGGCAGAAAATTTTCAAGACATCAATTGGGTATCCCCAGGCAGGAATTTTTGTGAAGGAAGAATTAATCCAAAATAATCCCGGCTTTGTTAAGGAGTACATTAACATATTGGCTGACGGGATGTCCTGGATTAATGAAAATGCCGCACAAGCAGGCGGTTATACGGAAGAATTGGAATTAGGTCTAACATCCGCCATTGTGGAGAGATCCATGCCTGGAAACAACATTCAGCATAAACTGGTTTCAGAGGTAAGAGAAGAACTGGATGTTTTTTTTCAAATACTATACCGGTTCAACCCGGATACAATAGGCGGAGAAATACCGGATGATGGATTGTATTACGAAATACAGTAAAATCGAAAGACATCCGTCGCCATTAAAGGTGACGGATGCTGATTCGGCTTTAGCATGATGCGATATTTTTTACCTTACTGATAAGGTGTGTGTAATGAAAGGCGGATTATGAAAAATACTCATAAGTATTTGTATATTTTGTTGATTACAGGTTTGATAGCTCTTTGGCAATTCTTATCACTGGGAAGGCAAACACTCATTTTCCCTTCTCCATATGAAGTATTGCTTTCGATTGTGTCAATCATACGCAGCGCGGTTTTTCTGTCAACTGTATTCAATACGCTGAAATCTGTTTTATTGAGCTTTGGCGCCGCTTTTATTCCTGCGCTTCTTCTGGGTATTGCCAGCAATTTTATTCCCTTTCTTTACAGTGTAATGGAACATATTTCAGGTATAATACGTTCTGTGCCAACAGTTGCCATCATACTAATAGTCCTGCTGCTGCTGCCTGTTTCGTTTACACCTGTTGTAATATGTTTTTTTGTCGTTTTTCCCGTTCTATATACGAATGTAGCCGAAGGACTTTCCGGGGTTGACAGGGGATTATTGGAGATGGCGAGTATATACCGTGTGCATAAAGGTAAAATTATTCGTGATATATATATTCCATCCTTAAGAAATTTTCTGATTGCCGGAAGCCGTTCGGCTTTAGGATTGAGTTTTAAGATTATCGTTACGGCTGAGGTGTTTCATTTCGCGAATCACAACAGCATAGGAGCACAGATGTACATGCATAAGATACAGATTGATCTTGCCGGTATTATAGCATGGACAATTGTGGTTGTTGCCGTATCTCTCTTTTTTGATTTTCTGTTGAGAAAACTGTTTGAAAGGGGGAGAGTGCAATGATTATACTTAAGAATATCCATATGAGATTTGGTTCCCTTAACGTATTGAATGGATTGGACATGACCTTTGAGGAGGGAACCATTACCTCCATTCTTGGGCCTTCCGGATGTGGAAAATCAACTCTTTTATATATCACGGCAGGATTAATATGTCCAACGGGTGGGGAGGTTACCGGAATGGAGCATAAACGCTCGGGTTTTCTTTTCCAGGAGCCCAGGCTGCTGCCATGGAAAAACGCAATGGAAAACCTGGAGTTTGTTCTTCCCGAAGATATAGATAGACAGTCAAAAAAACAAATGTGCGAGGATCTGATAAACCGGGTCGAACTTAAAGGGTTTGAAATGCATTATCCTTCCCAGCTCAGCGGGGGGATGAATCAGCGCCTTGCGTTGGCCAGAGCATTTATTGTGCATTCAGACGTACTATTCATGGACGAACCTTTTCAATCATTGGATTTGAAAAGAAGGGCTCAGATGATTGAACTTGTGAAAAAACTATGGATGAAACAAAAACCTGCTGTTCTTATGGTTACCCATGATGTTCAGGAAGCTCTTCTTCTTTCAGATAAAATATATATTCTGTCTGATAAGCCTACAGGTATTATTACCGAGATAAAAAATACAATGCCTCTTCATGAGAGAACGGTGAAAAACAAGGAGTTTTACAGGATGGAACAGGAAATTATCAACAGTTATCTCATGAAGGAATAGAGTGCAGACCTTGTATATATAAAAATTATTCTGTATGATGTATGTTGAAATATTATCCGAATGAAAGGATATTTTATGCATCTGAAGGATTTTTATTATAAATTGCCGGAGTCACTCATTGCCCAAAGCCCCGCACAGAAAAGGGATATGTCCAGACTACTGGTACTGGACAGGGAAACCGGTAATACAAACCATTTTCTATTTCATGATATAAAAAAGCTATTAAAAAAAGGTGATTGCCTTGTTTTGAACAATACCAGGGTAATTCCCGCACGCCTGTTGGGAAAGAGGGAGGACTCCGGTGGAAAAATCGAGTTTGTCCTTTTAAAAAAAACAGATGGGGATTTATGGGAAGTATTAGTGAAGCCGGGGAAAAGGGCCAGGATTGGAAAGCATTTTATTTTCGGTGATGGAGATTTAAAAGCCGAAGTAATAGATATTATAGAAGAAGGAAACAGGCTGGTACGTTTTTACTATGACGGCATATTTGAGCAGATACTTGATAAGGTGGGTATTATGCCTCTTCCGCCATATATTACAGCTTCACTGGAAGACTCTGAAAGATACCAGACCGTATATTCGCGATTGAAGGGTTCGGCTGCGGCGCCAACGGCCGGGCTGCATTTTACAAAAGAGCTGATGGATGAAATAAAAAGTCTTGGATCAGAATTCGCTGAATTGACACTGCATGTTGGTATTGGAACATTTCGGCCTGTCAAAACAAATAATATTACAGAGCATCATATGCACTCCGAATATTTCAGTATTGACAAAAAAGCCTGTGAAACAATAAACCGGGCAAAAAGCAGGAACAACCGTGTTATTGCTGTAGGAACAACAAGCTGCCGTGTACTTGAAACGGTTGCCGGTGAAAACGGACAGGTAAGTCCATCTGAGGGGAATACCGATATTTTTATATATCCGGGCTATAAATTCAAAGCTGTCGATGGGCTTATCACCAATTTCCATTTGCCTGAATCCACACTTTTAATGCTGGTGAGTGCTTTTGCGGGAAGGGACCATATTTTGAAAGCTTATGAGGAAGCAATAAAAATGAAATACAGGTTTTTCAGCTTTGGAGATGCTATGTTTATAGTTTAACAGATTTTTTCAGTGGTTGGAGAAGCTCTTAAGCCCTTGTACCGCGCTGTCGCCCGTATTCTGCATGGCAGACGCGACTGGGAGAGCATGTTATAATGTCCCTCCTGAATTAATAAAAGAAACTCTGTATTTTTTAATGAAATTCTAATCGACAGCTAACGGGTTTTTCATAGTGATATTTTATAATGATATTAAATGATAACCCTTTAGGAGGATGAAAATAATGGAACAAAACAAAAACGGAAAATTTGTATGGGGTATAATACTGGTATTTTTTGGATGCATATTAATCCTGAGCAATCTCGGTGTGGTTCCGAACTTTGGAAGAATGGTTGCACTATTCTGGCCGCTTATTCTAATATTTATGTCTCTGATGTTTCACTTCGGATACTATACAAACAGAAAAAATGTAGGGCTCCTGGTACCTGGTGGTATTTTTCTGACATTGGGAGTGCTGTTCCAGGCTTCAATGCTGTGGGATTTATGGGGGTTTCTGTGGCCAGGGTTTATTCTGGCTCCTGCGGTTGGGCTATTTGAACTGTACTTTTTTGGAAACCGTGAAAAAGGCCTATTGATACCTGTTGTTATATTATCCGGTATTTCGTTCATCTTCTTTTCAATGAGTTTTCATACGCTCGGATCATTTGCCAGATATCTTATCCCGATTATATTGATAGTGATTGGTTTTATCGTATTGTCGAAGAACAAAATTCAACAGAATAACGAATATCATGATCAAAACGGACAGCAGGATTTTTATGATGATAATGAAAATCAGATGTAAAGCCGAAAAACATAAAGCCATAAAATTAACAAATAACAGAATACCACAATGGGTTCTGTTTTTGTTTTATCAAAGGAATATATTGCGTTGACCGGTCTATAAAACTGGGTTAAGATAGTAAGGGTTAATATTAATAAACAGTAAAGGATATTAAATATGGCAGCAGTTAAGTATGAGCATATTCATATATGCAGGCAAACGGGAGCAAGATTGGGCAGGGTGCACACCCCCCATGGCAGTTTTGATACGCCTGCGTTTATGCCGGTAGGGACGCAGGCTTCGGTAAAAGGAATGTCTCCTGATGAAATAAAAGAGGTTGGCGCCGGGATTATTCTTGGAAACACCTATCATCTGTACTTAAGGCCCGGTCATGAACTTATAAGAAAAGCCGGCGGACTTCACAGATTTATGAACTGGGATAGTCCGATTTTAACTGATAGCGGCGGCTTTCAGGTTTTCAGCCTCGCTGAATTAAGAGACATAAAGGAAGATGGAGTTACTTTCCGGTCCCATATTGATGGTTCAAAGCATTTTATTTCCCCGGAAAAATCAATGGAAATACAAAACGCTCTTGGTTCAGATATAATGATGGCTTTTGATGAATGCGCGCCTTATCCCTGTGATTATTATTATGCGAAAAAATCTATGGAAATGACCACACGCTGGGCCGAAAGGTGTAAGATATACCATAAGAACACAGAACAACAGTCCCTGTTCGGAATTGTTCAGGGAGGCACATACGCCGACCTGAGGCAGGAAAGCGCAAGGCAGCTTGTTTCTCTGGGTTTTCCGGGCTATGCCATCGGTGGTTTAAGCGTTGGTGAACCCGGTGAATTAATGAATGAGATGCTCGAAAAAACAACACCTTACCTTCCGACAGACAAACCCCGGTATCTTATGGGGGTAGGAAGTCCTGATTTCCTGATAGACGGCAGTATCCGGGGAATTGACATGTTCGATTGTGTTCTGCCAACACGCATAGGCAGAAATGGTACAATATTCACATCCAAAGGAAGAATTATTGTAAGAGACGCCAAATATGCCGAGGACTTTACTCCGATGGATCCGGAATGCGATTGTTATGCCTGCCGGAATTTCACAAGAGGGTATATCAGGCACTTGTTTAAAAGCGGTGAAATGCTTGGACTAAGGCTTGCTACCTGGCATAATCTGCGCTTTCTTCTTAAGCTTATGGAAAACATACGGGAAGTGATAAGAAACGATTGTCTGGGGGATTTCAGAGAGGCGTTCTTTACAAAATTCGGATACTATAAAAAAACAGGCATGTAAACTGAAAACTGAAATTTAGTAAAAACCGGTTTAGTAAAAACCCTGAAATAAATGGTTGAATTGGTCAGGCTTATTGTGTATAATGTTTCTATGCTTTCAGGAATGATGTTATTCATACCGAAACAAAGCCAATTGTGCTTTTTATATGTGAAAGGAGAAATCATATGAACTGGTTGTTAACGGCTTTTGCCGAAGGTACCGCAGGTGATGTCCCGGCGGAAGGAAATATATTGATGTTTTTGGTTCAGTTCGGGCCAATTATCCTTCTGTTTGGTTTAATGTATGTTATTCTGATTCTGCCGCAGAAGAGGAAGGAGAAAAAGACCCGGGAAATGATAAATCAGGCCATTGTCGGGGATAAAGTTGTTTCCATCGGAGGAATAAGCGGAAAAATAATAAATGTAAAAGATGACGAGTTTACTATTGAGTCGGGAAACGAAAGAACAAAAGTAACCGTGAAAAAATGGGCAATAAAAGAAGTGGATAAACCTATCTCAGAATAGGCATGAATGAGCGAATAATAAAACCAGAATATACCCCGGCTGACCTGGCTGGGGTTTTATTTACCGGATTGGGTGGAATCGTTGGGGAAGATAAACTTGATTTTATGAATATTTTTTAGTATGTTATGTCTGGAGGCCATGATTTTGAATGAGTACCTGGCTGTCGGAAAAATTATAAACACCCATGGAGTCAAAGGAGAGTTAAAGGTTCATCCATTAACCTCCGACATCTCCCGTTTTGACTATCTTAAGCTTGTTTGGATGGAAGAAAACGGTAACATGGTTGAATACTTTGTAGAAAAAGTACGATATCATAAACAATTAGTCCTTGTCACTTTAAGAGGAATCGATACAATGGAGCAGGCCGCTAAATTAAAGGACTGCCTGATGAAGGTAGACAGAAAGCATGCCCGTCCTCTTGATGAAGATGAGTATTTTATTGCTGATTTGATGGACTGCGAGGTATATGAAAACGGCATGCTGCTGGGCCGTGTTACAGATGTTTTGCAGCCCGGCGGAAACGATGTCTATGTCACTTTTGGGGAAAGGTATGGTGAAATACTGATCCCTGCTGTTTCTTCGGTGATTCAAAAGATTGATTTAAAAAACAAAAAAATTCTGGTATCTCTTCCTGAAGGGTTGGTTGAAAGCAATGATATTTGATATTCTTACACTTTTTCCGGAAAGTATTGATCGGTTTTTATCGGAGAGTATTATTGGACGGGCAAGAGAAAAAGGTATTGTAACCTTACGGACACACAATATTCGGGACTTTTCAAAGGATAAACATAAAAAGGTTGATGATTACCCTTATGGTGGTGGCAGTGGAATGGTTATGACAGCACAGCCTATTTATGACGCATGGCTTCATATTATAAAAGATTTGCCCTATAAACCCAAAACTGTATATATGAGTCCACAGGGCAGGTTAATGACTCAGGGCATTGCTTGTGAGCTTGCGGAAGAAAATCACATAGTTATACTTTGCGGTCATTATGAAGGGGTGGATGAGCGGGTTCTTGAAGAGATTGTTGATGAACAGGTTTCTATTGGGGATTATGTTCTTACCGGCGGAGAACTTCCGGCAATGGTACTGATTGACAGTATATGCCGCATGGTGGATGGAGTTCTTCCTTCAGAAGATGCGTATTCGCAGGAATCACATTATGACGGATTACTGGAATATCCGCAATATACCCGTCCCCCGGAATTTAGAGGAAGATGTATTCCTGACATCCTGTTGTCAGGACATCATAAAAACATTGAAAAATGGCGTATGGAGAATAAGCTGGAAAGAACCAGGAAAAATCGTCCCGATTTATATAAAAGTTACATCAGGAAAATTTTACAGGCTGGGAACAAAAATCAGGATATGTAAAGTTTAAAAGTAGCAGCAAACGGGAAAGGTGGTTCATGGTGGAGCAAACCGGAAAAAAAGAACCTCTGGCATATCGGATGATGCCGGTTAAACTGGAGGAGTTTGTAGGACAGGAACATATTGTTGGTAAGGGAAAGCTTCTGCAAAGAATGATTCAGGCCGATAAAATTTCATCAATTATCCTGTACGGACCTCCCGGAACCGGAAAAACATCTCTTGCACGTATTATTGCAAATACGACAAAATCCGTGTTTCATCAATTAAACGCAGTTACTGCAGGTGTTAAAGATATAAGGCAAATTGTGGAGGAAACGGGGAATGCATTCTTGAATCCTTACGGACGCTGTGTTTTATTTGTTGATGAAATACACCGGTTTAACAAATCACAGCAGGACGCGCTTCTTCCATATGTAGAAAACGGTCTTGTCGCATTAATCGGAGCTACTACGGAAAATCCCTTCTTTGAAGTAAACAAGGCTTTAATATCACGTTCAACAGTGTTCATGCTAAAACCTCTTACGTGCGGCAATATAATGGATATCCTGCGCCATACTCTGGAAAACAGGGAACGGGGGCTTGGAAACCTAAATATAAGCATTACGGAAGAAGCAATTCAGCTTATAGCTCAGTTATCCGGAGGAGATGCGAGGATTGCGCTGAACGCCCTGGAATTGGCAGTGCTGACTTCTGATACCGAAAAAGACGGAAGTTACGTTATAAACGCTGAAGTGGTAGAGGAGTGCGTCCGGAAAAAAGCCGTTCGATTTGATAAGTCATCAGAAGCACACTATGACAATATAAGCGCTTTTATTAAATCCATGCGCGGGAGTGATCCGGACGCTGCGCTGTTCTATCTTGGAAGAGCGCTTTATGCGGGGGAAACACCGGAATTTTTAATACGCAGAGTCATTATTTGCGCGTCGGAGGATGTAGGAATGGCCAATCCGAACGCTTTGACAGTTGCAGTTGCGGCAGCCCAGGCCATTGAAAGGATTGGAATGCCCGAGGCAAAGCTCTTATTGGCTCATGCTGCTGTAATGGTTGCCACAAGCCCTAAATCGAATTCGTGTTATAAAGGAATAGAGGCTGTTTTATCGGATATAGAAACCAGAAACACGGGAGAGGTTCCAATGCATCTGAGGAACGCACCGGCACAGGGGATGTCGGAACTGGGATATGGAAAGGGATATTTATACGCCCATGATTTCCCGGGTAACATTGTGGATCAGGAATACCTTCCCGAAGAAATGAAGGGGACAGTATACTATGAACCATCCAAAAACGGTTATGAAGCAAAGCTTTACGATTGGCTGAAAAATCGAAGGAACAAGGAGAAAAAACTGTAAAAAATCAGGGAAAATCGACCCGATACATATAAAAATATATGAGGGTAATTATATAGGCTATAATATTGAGGATAAGAAAAAACAGTCTTTTACTAAAATACATAAAACATTATTTTATTTGATTTTAAAGAATATCAGGTAAGTATTGGTGATTTCAATACCAGATCAAGCGTAAAAATTTTCTGTTAATTTAAAAGCATGGACAAGTCATTCAGATACGCTATTCATAAAGTGAAAAGAATGAAATAAAATCATAATTATGTGCAAATCTCTATATGTTCTTTCAAATATAATATTGATATGACAATGCAAAAGATTCCCCGCCTTTACAGGAGGCTTGCAAAGCGAATGCAGTGCTACAAATTCATGAAGGATATCCGGATTTTGGCGTCTGTCATTACGGAAAAGAGATATGGTATTGTACTTAAAAAAAACAAAAGGAGGATATAAATGATTGAGGTTAAGGATACAAAAAGTAGCTATGAACGGGAGCCGTTAGTTACGTCTTTTGGATTTAAAGGTGATTATGTTAAAGAATTATGGCAGAGCGTTGCTATCATGCGGAATAATAAAGGCTTAAGGGGAATGGGATTAGGAGTTCAAAGCGTTCTCTGGTCGGATGCGCAGGTATTTTCTGATTGGGGTGAATTGGCTGGAAACAGTATAATGTTTTTAATGACCCAATATGCTTTAAAAGAGGCAAAAAAATTATCATATGATACTCCCATGGATTTGCTGGAGCAGCTTCTTCCAATTACATTGGAATATGGGAAGGTTGTAAGCGGGAATCACAATTTAAGAAAAACC
>CAZSVI010000110.1:0-12445 GCA_964610205.1 uncultured Oscillospiraceae bacterium | reverse complement strand
AGATGTTCCGTCACCTAATTGCCCATTGAAATTTAGCCCCCATGTCCACACTGTCTCATCATCTTTTATTAGCATCGTATAATACATACTTGCCGAAACTAACGTAATTCCATTTATACTGCTAACCTGTACCGGTATTTTCCGATTAGCGCTGGTTCCGTCTCCCAATTGGCCATAATTATTTCGTCCCCATGTCCAGGCTGTTCCATCATTTTTTAATGCAGCAGTATGATAATATCCTCCTGAAATTTTAGTTATTCCGGTTAATCCACTGACTTGAACCGGTATTTTGCGGTTTGTGGTTGAATTGTCTCCTATCTGCCCATATGCGTTGTATCCCCATGCCCATACTGTTCCGTCATCCTTTAATGCTATTGTATGATATCCCCCTCCGGCTATTGCTGTAATTCCGCTTAATCCGTTTACTTGGATCGGAGCCGTACTGTTCGTGGTTGTACTATCTCCCAATTGACCATATGTATTATAACCCCATACCCAAACCGTTCCATCATTTTTTAGTGCTATTGAGTGATAATATCCACCTGAAATTGCAATTATACCACTTAATCCGCTTACCTGCATCGGTGTTGAGTTGTTAGTTGTAGTACCATCTCCCAACTGTCCATAATTATTTCGTCCCCATGTCCATACTGTTCCATCAGTCTTTAACGCAATTGTATGGTAATATCCTGCTTCAATTGCTGTTATTCCGTTTAAGTTCTTTGTCTGAAAAGGGGTAGACCTGGTTGTGCCTGAACCATCCCCTAACTGACCATAATTATTATAACCCCAGGACCATACCGTTCCATCATTTTTTAACGCGGCACTATGATTATATCCTCCGGTTACTGCTGTTACTCCTGTTAGTCCACAAACTCGCTCCGGTTCCAATTCTTTTATATTGGAGCCATCACCCATCTGGCCGTAATAATTATCTCCCCATCCCCAAACAGTCCTATCGTTTGCCAAAGCAATACTGTGTTCGTATCCTCCGGCAATGCATATAATTCCGTTAAGCCCTAGTACCCGCACTGGCTTTGAACGAGATGAAAGTGTACTGTCACCTAATTGTCCAAAGGTATTTTTCCCCCATGCCCATACTGTGGCATCACTTCTAATTGCAAGGGTATGGTAATCTCCTCCAACTATTTTGATTATGGCATCCAACTCATATACTTGTACCGGAGTTAACTGATTCGTATATGTATTATTTCCTAATTGTCCATAATTATTTCTACCCCATGCCCATACTGATTGATCGACTTTAAGTGCAATGCTATGATAATAACCTCCCGCAATTGAACCAACCCCTGATAATCCACTAACCTGAGCAGGAGTCGTCCGATTTGTAGTTGTTCCATCCCCCAACTGCCCATATGCATTATATCCCCATGTCCATACGGTTCCATCACTTTTTAAAGCAGTTGTATGATAGTAACCCGCAATAATTGATACTACTCCGGTTAATCCAATAACCTGAACCGGTTGCTGCCGGTTTATCGTTGTTCCATCCCCTAATTGCCCATAGTTATTCCTTCCCCATGCCCATACAGTACCATCATTTTTCAGCGCTAAACTATATTCGTATCCGCTGGCAACAGCAATTATTCCTGAGAGCCCATTAACCTGAACCGGAGTTGTCCGGTTTGTTGTTGTTCCGTCCCCAAGTTGACCATATGAGTTACTGCCCCATGCCCATATCATTTCACTATTACTTAGCGCCAGGGAATGTGAGAACCCACTGTCAAATGATGTTATTCCAGATAAGCCTATTACTTGAACAGGTATGTCCCTGTTTATGGTTGTACCATCTCCCAACTGACCCATGTCGTTTAGCCCGGCTGCCCACACTGTCCCGTCATCCAGAAGCAATAAAGTTTGATAGGAACCTGCTGCGATGTCGATAAATGGATTATTTTGCGTACTTGAGAATAAACTAAATTTATTCAAATTTTTATTTTCGGAAACTATCGGATTCTCATCCATATTATTTCTGATTTTTATAATCTCATCATTTGTTAAATCGTTAATAGCGTTCCCACAATTCACTTTACAACTTTCAAATACTTTCCCCGTTAAGGAAGAAAGCTTATCCGAACATTTAATTATTATTGCCTTGATTTCAATAGAGCTGTAATTATTATTCTGTGCTAACAACAATGCGGCTTCTCCTGTTACAACGGCAGCAGATATGGACGTTCCGCTCAAATATGTATACTTGTTTTCAGGAATTGTGCTTATTATATTTTCTCCTGGGGCTGCTATGTCGGCAACTTCCTCTCCATAGTTTGAAAAAGCAGACAATAAGCCATATTTATTTACTGAAGCAACTGAAATTATATTATCACAATTAAAAGATGCCGGATAAATGGGGAACTCGTTAATGTCTATCCCATTATTCCCGGCAGCGCATACAAACAGCATATTGCTGTCTTCAATTGTTTCTCTTAAGACAGGATTATACTGAGTGCTGCCCCAACTGCAATTTATAATTTTCGCTCCATTAGCTTCTGCGTATTCGATCGCTTCAATAATATCACTTGTATACGCCGTTTTGTTCTGAAAAACTTTCAAAGGCATTACCTTAACATTGGGAGCTATCCCCGCAATACCAATACCATTATCTTTTGCTGCAGCGATTATTCCTGCGATATGAGTCCCGTGATAATCATTTTCTGGGTTCACATAATCAAAAACTGTATTTTCTTTCAAGTAAAAATTCCATCCGTTAATATCATCAATATATCCATTGCTATCATCATCAGTACCATTACCTATGATTTCTTCTGTATTAACCCATATATTCTGAGCAAGATCTTCATGGGTAATATCTATACCGGTGTCAATAACAGCTACTACGATCCCGGACCCTGTTGTTTTTTCCCATGCCGGTACTATGTTTACATCACACAGGTATACCGGTTCCCCTTCACATTTGTTTTCCAGTGCCCATTGTTTACTGTAGTACGGATCAAATGATGCGAGAGTAATTTCATAATCGGGCTGGATGTACTCAATTTCATTATATAAACCACTGCTTTCAAAATTTTTTAAGATATCTTTCATTAAAACAGATTCACTTAAAGTAACAATTTCAACCTTATTATTTGATCTGCAAATACTTTTCTGTTTCATTACTTTTTTTTCGAATAGCTTTTCCAGCTTTTCAATTCCAATATTTTTTTTGTCTTTGTTTTCTCCTTTATTTTCTTTGTATTTTATAATAAATTGATTTGTTATATATTCCAATTCTTCTCTCATGTTTTCTTCCAAAACAGATTGAATATCTATATCCTGAACATTTTGATCTTCAAGTTCGGCATATTGGTTTTCTCTATCATTTATTAACCCATTGTATGGTTTAACTATCTTTTCAATGAATTGGGTTTTCACTTCGTTAAGCTCATTTGATTTTCCCGTTAATTCTATTTCAGAACGTGCCATAGACAAATTCTGAAATAAAAACAAAAATATTATAACAAGCAACGCCAGTTTATTCCCTTTTCTCATAAAAAAGCCTCCCTATTATCACATGTATTTTTTTGTATTGCTTGTATTTATAGTTATTTAATAGAATAATTATACATTAACTGTGTGTCCTTGTAAATTCCATATTCTAATAATTAATGTTAACTATTGGAATGAGCATGTTCCTTCTCGAGTTACCCTGCTACAATTATGGGAAATATTATGGGAAATATTAGTTTTGATTAAACACTGAGAAAACCTGCAAGATTTGTTATTATTGTAATCGCCGTTGTAACACAACATTCTCTCCCATTTGACTGTTGTAGTAACAAATAGAGCCTCATCTCCTTCCATGTATAGAAAAGCAATAACTTCCCAGCCATTGAGGAAAATTATTAATTAACCCCTATCCATACCCCTTGCATGGAGCGACAGAACAAGCAAAAAGTTGATGTTATACAGATTTACAAAATTTTACACATCACTTAAACTTGCAATTTATAAGGCTTTTACATGAAAAAGATTTCAGTTCCAATGCAGTATAATTTGAGATATAATATTCTCTGAATTGATGACAGAGGAGGAGAACCTTATGCTGCAGGAATTGATACAACAGGGTTTTGGAGAAAAAGAAGATTTGAACTGTGCGGAAAAAATACTTCAGGGTGCAAACATTGCGTACAATCTTGGCCTGGATAGTGAGGCGGTAAAGCTTGCAGCCGGATTTGGCGGAGGTATGGCGATTGCGGACAAGTGTGGCGCCCTGACGGCAGCCATCATGGTTCTCAGCAAATTGTTTGTTCATGAAAGAGCTCATGAAAGCTCAAAGATCAAGGACTTAACAAAAGAAATGTTTGAAGCTTATGAGAAAGAAATGGGTTCCATAGATTGCGCACCATTGAAAGAAAAACACAGTACAGAAGAAATCAAGTGCAGAAATGTGATTTTGAAAGCGGTTGAAATACTGGATCGGATTGTCGGGAGAGAACTTGGCAAATAAACAAGCGGGACAGGAGGACAGGCCCCTTTCCCGTAGATATTTATCAGGAGCCGGAGGAGAGTGGTTTTATGATTATGCGGGCGTTAAAAGGTTTTATTTGTATATCATTTCTTTTAATTCTATGTTGCTGTACAGACCGGAGTAAACAATTTTATGTAATCTCAGATTATGATTATTTTAAGGATGCAGGCGATATGGGATTCTATAAAAAAGGTGAGCTCTATGGTTTTATTCACTTGAATGGAGATACTGCAGATCTACAGCCGTTTACTCTGAATGAAAAACTGGATGAAACAATCAATCTGGAAAGTATTAAATGCTTTAATGGTTTTGCAACTTTTTCTACAATTCCTCCCGAAGAAGGAGGTATAGTTTATCATGGTTTTATAGACTTGCATGGTAATATCGTAATGAAAGAGGAATGGGGAACAATAAGCGTGTTCAGCAGTTCGGGATACGCCTCGGTATGTGATGATAAGCTTCAGAAATATGTAATCATAGATAAAGAAGGAAGAACCATAAGAGACAGTCAATCATACATCGAAATTTATTATCCCAATCCGGATACTTTTATTTGCAGGGATACATTTGATACAGCACATTCGCATTCGGAATATTATGTATTAGACAAAGACCTTCATCTTCTGCTGGACGATCTGGAAGTATATTTCAGCTCAGACCCGGAATTAGCTCATACAAGACAGTATACAATTTTCGGAGATAGTGAAAATTTCATTTATAAAAAGAATAACAAGTATTACATATATCATATAAAAAGCAATAGAACAATTTTTGAATTTGACAATTACGATGATCTGCTGAAAAATCAGAATGCGTTTATTGAAAAGTGTCAAAAGATGTATGTTGATCATTATGAGCATTCGGTAATGACAGAGAGTTATAACGGTGTCTTTATCCAACACGAATATTATGGAGACGGCGATAGTAAATATTGGCTTACCGACGATAATGGCAAAACAATATTTGAGCCTGATCCGGATGTAACCGGATTAACCTATTTAAAAGGAAAGGTAATACAGGGTGTCAGTATATCCACAGGTAAGACAGTCGTTATTTTTAATAAGAAATACGAATAAGCAGGCGTGAAGGATTTCCATTTTTCAAAAAATGCTTCATGATATTTTAAGAATTTCCGCTGCTGTATAACCGATCTATTATTTCTATTGATTTTATCCCTTCCGTACCACTCACGGGAAAAGGCGTTTTTTTCCGGATACAGCTGTAGAAATGTTGAATCAGGTTTTTGTGTCCTGTGCCCCAATATGATTTAGCACCTGTAGACGGCTGATCCTGCACTATCTCGCTTCGCCCGTCCTTATACTGTATAACCAGATCGCCGCTTAAAGACATCGAACCCTGTTCACACAGAACTTCAATAAAAACAGGAGCATTTGCAATATGGTTATTGGTTGCATAAAACAATGCCCGCGCACCTGATTGAAATGAAATCAACGCTTCTGCGGTATCCTCCGTTTCAATTGTTCCGGAAAGAAGATGCGTTGCAACAGAACCGCTTACATCCCCTATATCCCCCAGAAACCATTGCAGCAGATCCAGGGTATGTATTGACTGATTCATTAAAAGGCTGCCGCCCTCCTTCTCCCATGTTCCCCTCCATGGGCTTTGCGTATAGTATTCTTCATTCCGCATCCATGTAACAAATGCTCTTGCTCCTAAAACCCGGCCCAGACTTTGGTCATCTATCATTTTCTTCACTTTTACACAGGTATCATGATACCTGTTTTGAAAGCATACACCCAGTTGACAGGTTGATTTCTGTGAAATCCGGTTCATTTCCATGCATTCACCAATATTTATGCCCATGGGTTTTTCGGTCAGGACATGCTTCCCTGACTGTAACAGTTCCTTAGCCATTGGTCCGTGCAGATAATGCGGGGTGCATAAATGAACGGCTTCTATCCCGCTGTCCTGTAATATGCTTTTATAATCCGTATCATACCGGCACCCATATTTGACGGCCGCTGATTCAGCTTTTTCCCTGTCAATATCCACTACAAGCAACAACTCCGTGTTATCCGCCTTGCAAACAGCCCGGGCATGCATCGGAAAAATGGTTCCGCATCCTACAATAGCTACGCCGGTTTTCTTCATATGCCTATCCCTCGTTTCTTTAATGTGTACCCTTTACATCCAGAATAACATCATGCGTTTCCTTTTTAAACACGGAAGCATTGATTCGTTCTTTCAGTTTTTCATAAAACATATCGGCATCGACGGGTATATCCACCCAATCGTTTGTCCATGCTGACAGATGCATGGCATTTGATATCTGAAGTCCATATATTCCTTCAATACCCGGAGCTAATAGCTTTTCTCCTTTTAAAATCGCATTGGTAAAGTTTTGCGTAATGCCCTTGTGCTGTGAACCGGAATCCACCCGGACAGGTACTTCACATTTCCAGCATTCCGGTTCTCCAAACCCATCCTTAAACTCACGGTTAAATTGCCTTTCCGGAATCCTCAACCGGTGGAAAGTGAAAGTATTGTTTTCTATTACCACCTTGCCTTTGTCACCGATGACTTCCAGACGGTTTGTGCCCGGTGAGATGCCGGTGGAGGTAACAAACACTCCTGTTGCTCCGTTTTCATATTCCACATAGGCGGTTACTTCGTCTTCTACTTCGATTTTGTGGTACTTTCCAAAATTGCAGAAAGCCAGGACTCTTTTTGGCATACCGCAGGTCCACTGCCACAAATCCAATTGATGCGGATCCTGGTTTAAAAGAACCCCTCCGCCCTCTCCGGCCCAGGTTGCGCGCCACCCTCCGGAATCATAATAACTCTGAGGCCTGTACCAGTCTATTATCCAGTTGGTTCTCTTCAACTCTCCCAGCTCTCCATCCAATATCAGTTCTCTGAGTTTTTGGTACATTGGGTTGGTTCTCTGATTATACATGATTCCAAATACAGCATCGGATTTTTCCGCCGCGTTGTTCATTTCGATAACCTGCTTTGTATATACACCCGCCGGTTTTTCAATCAGCGTATGCACGCCTCTCTTCAGTGCCTTCATTGCCTGTGACGGATGGTCATAATGCGGTGTGGCAATCAGCACGGCATCCACTTCCCCGCTACCCAGCATGGAATCCATATCATGATACTGCTTTACAGAGGAAAAGTTCTGACCCGCCTTTTGCAGCTTCTCGGGAATGATGTCACAGACAGCCGTAACCACCGCTCCCGTGATTTCTTCTCCGGCCAGATACTGAAGGTGTGCTGTGCCCATGTTTCCTATACCGATAATACCTATTCTGACTTTATCCATAACTGTTTCACCTCAAATTCGTTTAAATTTATTCTCCGCTAAAATGTGCTTAAAATTTGCTTCAGCGCATCGGAGGCAATTTTAAATTTGCCCGGCCCGCTTTCTTCCATGCTGCTTAAGTCAATGGAGGTTTCCAGGTTGGCAAGACCGGCAAATGAACCCAGATGCGGTTCCAGAGACAAAAACATTTCTCCCTTTACAGCAGTATTCAGTTCCTTTAAAATCTGAGGAATCTTTCCATCTCCCAATCCGGCCGGAACCACCTTCCCTCCGTCTGCCAAAGCATCTTTTATATGCATATACGCGATATAGGATTTTAGAAGACCATATGCCTTGTATGTTTCCACATTACACTGAATAAAGTTTGCCGGATCAAATACGGCCCTTACCTTATTGCAATTCATAGACTCTATAATATCCAGGCATCTTTCAGCCGTATCACCATAGATATCCTTTTCATTCTCATGTGCCAGAACAAATTCTGTGCCTTTAGAAGCGGTCACAAAATGATTCCAGCGTTCCAGCACTTCATCACGGCAATCCCTGGGGTTTTTACCTTGTGGTATAAAAAAGCTGAACATCCGGATATATTTAGTATTTAGAATTCCGGCCAGTTCCAGCGTATGCTTGAACTTATCCAGATGGGAGCCAAAGGGATCGGAAATCCCAATTTTTCCAATGGGTGAACCTACGGCAGAAACCTCAATACCTCCGTCATCCAGTTGCTTTTTGATTTCCCTTATCTCAGCTACAGAATAATCCACCACGCTTTTTCCATTCACTCCTCTAAGCTCTACATGGCTTATTCCATTGCTTTTCAGTTCCTGAATCTGCACCTTTAAATCGCTGTCAATCTCATCGGCAAAACCGCTCAATAAAAATCTTGCCATTGTACTACACCTCCAAAAAATTATAAAAAAACTTTCAATAATGCTTTACCCCATACAAACTCTATTGTAAAATGAATAATAGCCATATATATAGGTTTCATTCCTTAAAACATTGCAAATCTTCCAATGCATCACATTGGAGGAAGCGCATATTATTACGTTTTCCGCATTTTGATGCGGAAACATACAGAGGGAAATGATGGAATAATGATTGAGACGTTTATACGGTGCTTTGACTGTGCAAAAACAAGTACACTAAACCCTATGGAATCAATGAAACTGGATTTTCATTTACATGACTTGTATGAAATTTACCTGTTTCAATCAGGGGGAGTACGTTATTTTATTGAAAAGAGTTCCTATGAGCTGGAACCTGGAGATATTCTTCTTATGCGACCCGGCGAGATTCACAAGCCATCCTTTACCTCCAATGAAACTTATGAGCGTATAGTATGCCACCTGCCACCGAAGCTGTTTCATGAGCTGTCAACAAAAGAAAACTCTTTGCTTCAATGCTATACCAACAGGCTGAATGGCGAAAAAAACAGGCTGAACAGTACCGATGATGAAAAGAACAAACTGGTAGCCTTATTTGAAAAAATAATCCTCATACAAAAATATCCTCAGCTATGGAATCCTCAACTGCTTCTTGCTATTTTTTTGGAAATTATGGTAAAAATTAATCGCATTTTCCTGAATGAAACCCGGAATCCGCCATCGCAGATACTAAACAGAAAGCTGGTACCTATTCTGGATTATATCGATGCGAATCTGGACAGTAATCTCTCGCTGGATTTTCTGCAGAAGAAATTTTTTATTACCGGTTCCTACCTTTGCCAGATTTTCAAACAAACTACCGGTTCGACACTGCATGAGTACATTGTCTACAAGAGAATTACCCGTGCCAAACATCTATTATTAAAAGGAGAAAGTGCTGCCAACGCTTCATTTAAAAGCGGATTTTCGGATTATTCAAACTTTGTACGCGCTTTCCGGAAGGTTACCGGAATATGTCCACGGGATTATTTAAAGAAGTTTATATCTTAATTTTGCAGAAGAACTCCTTCGCCTGGTACTGGAAACCATTAAGAAAATTCTGCTGCATCTTAACTCATGAGCAAATTCCTATCTATACGTAAAAAATACGCGCTTTCTCCGCCATCTGATCCTGTTCAGTTTCCGCCTTTTACATTCATACTTCCCTTGATAATCATAATTATTCACCTCTATTAAGTTGATTAAATACTCTTCCTAAAGACAACTTTAATAGCTTCACCCGACTCAAACTTGGAAAAGCCTTCTTTCCATTGTTCGAGCGGAAGAATATGTGTTATTAATGGTCTTGCTTTAATTTTATTTAGTGAGGTCAGTCTGATAGCTTCTTTCCATGCAGTGTATTTCTGACTGAACGAACCAATTATTCTGATTTCCTTATATAAAATAGTATCCATATCAATATTTACCGGAGAACCGAATATACCTATCTGCGTGTATTTTCCCTGCTTCCTTAAAAGCTCCAAAGCAAGCCTTGCTCCAGCCTCTTTTCCTGAACATTCAAGAGCGACATCCACACAATCATCATTAAAGTATCGCTCTATCTTCTCCTTTGGATTCTCACAGTCAACATTGATTGTCAAATCCGCGCCCAACTCTGCCGCCAACTCCAGTCTTCCTTCATCCTTGTCTTTCCCTGTTACTATGACCTGAGCACCATTTGCTTTCGCATATTGCAGAGAAAAAAGTCCCATCGGTCCCGGTCCTGTTATAAATACCCTATCGCTGGCACATATTCTTGTAAGTTCCTGAACAGCATGATATGCACATGCTGATGGGTCGGACAATGCACCTGTTAGAAAATCTACATTGTCCGGCAGGATATGTACTCTTTCCTCCGGTACCACGCAGTAGTCGGTAAAAGCGCCGTCAAAAGCATAACCGGTTGCAAGTCTCTTCGAACACAGGTTGTAATTTCCCGTTCTGCAATATATACAATGACCGCAAACATCTCTTGAATTCTCTGCTGTAACCCTATCCCCAATCTTGCATTGCGTGACACCTTCTCCTGTTTCAACAACAACGCCGCTGAATTCATGTCCTATCACAAACGGTACCTTCATTGGGATTTCTATATCGCCATGTAAAATATGCAAATCGGAACCACAGATTCCGGCCGTATCAACCTTTACCTTAACCTCACCCTTGCCAACCCGCGGCTCGGGTACATCTCTAAGTTCTATATTTCCTTCACCTAAATCATATTTAACTAATGCTCTCATTTAAAATACCTCATTCTAAAGAATATTTTTATACTTCTATATTTATATCCCCATTTCCTTTTTTACCTCACTAAATGCTTCTATTGCAAAATCCAGGTCATATTTGGAATAAACCGCGGAAATCTGTGTCCTTATTGGCGCACATATTCAACAAACCCGTATACTCCGTGGTATCTATCCTTACACCTTGTGGACTTGTAATAATTCTTTCCTTTTTAAACAATCCGCTTTTGATAATATCTTCAAGTTCGTTCAGATAGTGTTTACGTACATTTTCAAACATATCATTCTCGTTTTAATCCTTCCTCCGGATAGTACCTTGTCGATATTACCTAAAAGCCATGAACCTTAATATCTTTAACGTAAATACAATTAAATGACTGTGATCAATATGTTTTATGGCCTAAAAGCTCAACACATGGTTAAATATATTATTATTATGTTTAATCTATTGCATGGATATAATATATCATATGTATTAAAATGTCAACTTGTATTTAATATAATTTAATGTTATTTAATTCTTTTTCAAAAAAAATCCGAAAAGCAGTTGACATAGTCGCAGAAGGTATTTTCTGCCTTTATGAATCATGCTATGATCTGCTTAACTAAATGACATTGCCCCTGAATAGTAACTCTTTATTACTTTGCAGAATAGCTTTTGTATGATATTATCATCATAGAGGCTTATATGAAAGAAATGGGGATTCCATGGCAGACTCATATATAGGAAAGAAAATTGCGGAATTGCGGAAAAAGCGAAATCTTAGTATCCGTGAGCTAGCAGAGAAAGCCGGTGTTACATCGTCTTTGCTAAGTCAGATTGAAAGAGGTCTCGCCAATCCTTCGCTTAATACACTAAAAATTATAGCAAAAGTATTAGATGAACCTATGTTTAGCTTTTTCATACCGGCTGTGGTCACCGAAGACCTGGTCTTAAGAGAAAACAAAAGAAAAAGAATTGTTCTTCCTGAAAATCAAAAGCTTGAATATCAATTGTTATCTCCGGATTTGAGCGGGAACATTGAAATGATTCTTCTAAAACTGCCTCCGCATCACAATTCGTCTGAAGAACCGGTGAAGCACAAAGGAGAGGAAATCGTTTATGTCATAGAAGGAGAATTATCACTATATATTGATAATAAAACTATAACATTAAATAACGGTGACAGTGTAAAGATCCTTCCTTATATGAAGCATCAGTTCAAAAACCGGACTGACAGGGACGCGGTAATCATATTTGCGGTATCACCGCCATCGTTTTAAAAAGAATAATTTAGCTATATATGTAATTCCTCTAAAAAAAGTTTGTTTTTTTTGCAAACTTTTTCGCTCTAAGCAAGTTGTATCAAAGCTTAGAGGTGAGAATTCAGAACCCAGAATTCAGGATTCAGAATCTCTGTTTTTCTTTATTTCAACAGATGGACCTATTTCCAGAGTGGATAGAACTTAATTACTTGGAAGTGAGGAACCAGTATGAGGGAACCAGCGAAAACATTTGAAG
>CAZSVI010000109.1:0-12461 GCA_964610205.1 uncultured Oscillospiraceae bacterium | reverse complement strand
TCCCCCTGCATGGGGTAGGTTACTCACGCGTTACTCGCCCGTCCGCTACTCTCACCATACCAATCCATATGAATACTTCATGGTATGGATCCCGTTCAACTTGCATGTGTTAAGCACGCCGCCAGCGTTCGTCCTGAGCCAGGATCAAACCCTCAAATTAAACTTTATACAATGCGGTCTCCCGCTTTGCTAAGCATTTTGATGTTTGACTCTAAGCTTTTGAAAACAGGTGATCCTTTCAGATCACTTACTAGCGTTTTCCTAAAATCTCAAAGTGTTTTGACTCTTATGTTTTCACATAATCATCTGAATTAACGGATTCGTCTTTTTCCATTACACTGTTCAATTTTCAATGTCCATTCTGGCTTCTGCCATCCCTGCCTCCTTGTCCCTGTAACACGCTTGTACTGCGTATCAAAAGGACCTCATTGGCGACAGCTTTTATATTCTACCATGCGATTTTATGTTTGTCAAGCATCTTATGTTAATCTTTTTGTAATGTGTAATTAATGCCATGCTTAACATTTTAACCCACGGGTTCGAGCCACAACAGATAGAGATAATAGTTTTTTCCTATATCAGAGCATAATTAACATGTATTACCCTATGTCTTTATTCTCATGGTAAAATCCAATTAATAAATTCGGAAGGCACAAATATAACATAACCATATTGTATTGTGCTGTCCGAAGCGAAAACAGCAGCTTTCCTGAGCCTTGAAAATATGGCCTCAGCAGCTAATGAAATCTGAAAGAGGTTATCACTATGAGAATATCCAAATTATTTAAAACCAAAAAAGTATTGTCATTTGAAATATTTCCTCCCAGACAAAATGACTCTGTCAGTACAATTTATAGTACAATTGACGAATTGAGAGGATTAAATCCCGACTTTATAAGTGTGACCTACGGAGCAGGCGGAAGTGAAAACAAAACTAAAACTCTTAAAATAGCTTCGGATGTAAAAAATGTATATGGAATTGAGAGTGTCGCGCATCTTCCATGCATTAACCTGACAAAGGAAGATGTATCGAATATGCTTAATGGGCTTAAAAATGACGGCGTAGAAAATATACTTGCGCTCAGGGGGGATATTAATCCTGAATATACACCAAAGAATGACTTTATATATGCCAGCGATATGATTACTTTCATCCGTGAAAATAGTGATTTCAATATAATAGGGGCATGTTATCCTGAAGGTCACAAAGAATGCCTGAATCTTGTTGATGACATTCGTAATCTTAAGGTAAAAGTGGATGCCGGAACCAACCAGCTTATAACGCAGTTGTTTTTCGACAACAGCCATTTCTATTCATTCCGTGAACGTGCGGCCATCGCCGGGATAAATGTTCCGATTGAAGCAGGAATTATGCCGGTAGTAAACAGGAAACAAATTGAAAGAATGGTTTCCCTCTGCGGTGTAACCCTCCCCAAAAAGTTCCTGTCAATAATGGGAAAATACGATAATAACCCGGAAGCACTGTGTGATGCCGGGATTGCCTACGCCATCGACCAGATTGTCGATTTGATTGCGCAGGACGTTGACGGAATACATCTCTATACAATGAACAAACCCTATATAGCACAAAGAATTTATTCAGCAATAAATACACTTCTTGCCGCGTAATAACAAACGCTCCGTCTGAATCAGGCGGAGCATTTGTTATATTACCTTATAGCCATATCCGAAAATAATCCGTTTCAATTCGGAAATATAATCAAGGGCGATTGAACTCAGATGGGATTTTTCGCTTGCTATCCATCCGACAAGCATCCTTTCGTCTGTTACAAGCGGCACGGAAACAATATTTTCTCCGTTAAGATCACTGTTTAAAACCCCAGTGCAAATGGTATATCCGTTCAACCCGATTAAAAGGTTGAAAAGAGTGGCTCGATCACTAACATGTATTGTTTTTTTATGCGGTACAGTACTTAAAATCTCTTCCGAAAAGTAAAATGAATTATATTCACCCTGTTCAAACGCAAGGAACGGGTAATTATCCAAATCTTCAAGGGTAACGGCTTTCTTTCCTGCAAGAGGATGATTAGAACTGATAAAAACATGCGGGTCGGCTTTAAAAAGGGGACTGAACACCAGGTGATTTTCTTTCAGTAACTTATTAAGCACCTTTTCATTAAAGTCACTGAAATATATAATACCAATTTCACTGCGAAGATTTTTAACATCCTCAATAATTTCATATGTTCTAGTTTCACGAAGCGTAAATTCATATTCATCGACATCCAGGGCCAGGAGAAGATTTACAAAAGCATTGACCGCAAAAGCGTAATGCTGGGTTGATACGGAGCAAAGCTGCTTTGACGGTTTTTTACCCATATAGCGTTGTTCCATAAGCTCCACCTGCTCTACAACCTGGCGCGCATAAGAAAGGAATTCCGAACCATCGACGGATAAAGAGATTCCTTTTGCCGTGCGATAAAATATCTCTATTCCAAGTTCGGTTTCAAGTTCCTTAACCGCGTTTGAAAGGCTTGGCTGCGCAATGAAAAGCTGTCTTGCGGCTTCGGTAATCGAACCGCATTCAACAATTTTTATGATATATTTAAGCTGCTGTATTGTCATAAACTCACCTGCTCATAGTTTTATACTATGATTATACAATAAGTTCTCATCGTCCTCAATGCCTTTATTGTCAAACGATTTAACGTAAAAATAGACTTTCGAGGAAATATAGTCCTAATATGACTGTATGTTGTCATATTAAAATGTTATAATGGTTTTATTGACTAAATTAAATAGGTGGATCCTATGAAAATCAACAGGCTCCTGGAAATAACCATTATATTGCTAAACCGTAAAACCATTACGGCTGGAGAACTGGCAGACCGGTTCGGGGTTTCCGTCAGAACCATCTACAGAGATCTGGATGTGCTTTCCTCGGCCGGTGTCCCCGTATATACAAGCAAAGGAAACGGAGGAGGTATTTCACTCCTTGAGGATTACTCCCTGAACCGGGCATTGATATCCAGGCAGGAGAGTGAAAGTCTGCTTTTGGCATTAAAAACATTGCAGGCAACAAAATATCCGGAAGTTGAAACAATTCTGGATAAATTAGCAGGAATGTTTAAAAGCACCGTTGTCTCCGATTGGGTCGAAATAGACCTGTCACCATGGGGAAGCAACCCGGATGAATACAACAAGTTCTCTGATATAAAGAAGGCAATACTAAAACGCCTTGTACTAACTTTTAATTACATTAGTTCAACAGGTCGGAAAAGCAGTCGAAGCATTGAACCAATGAAGCTGATTTATAAAGGACAGGCCTGGTATTTATGGGGCTTCTGCAAGGTTCGCAACAATTTTCGAACCCTCAGGATCTCCCGGATTAAGAACCTTTTAGTTAGCAACGAAACCTTTGAAAGAAGGAAACAGGAAGCATCTCTCGTTGATTCTCCTTTGAAGGAACCAATCCCCCTTGTATATCTCAGGTTGAAATTCCGTCCTGAAATACTTTACCGGGTTTATGATGACTTTGACAGTGAGATGATCGAAAAGAACCATGACGATACCTGCGAGGTTTCCGTAGCTTTTCCTGAAGATGAGTGGATATACGGCTATATCCTGTCCTTCGGCAATTATGTTGAAGTTCTGGAACCGGAACATGTAAAGATAAATGTTATAGAAAGAATAAAAAAAACATTAAAACAGTATCAGAAATCATTACCAACATGACATACAGTTGTCATATTCATTCCCATACAATAGTGGCATCATAGTGAAAAGGAGATGGAAATGATGACAGACACTGAAATTAAAATTTGCCAGAGTTGTGCAATGCCGCTGGGAAATGCGGATTTGTACGGAACAAACGCAGACGGAAGTAAAAATGAGGATTATTGCACTTACTGTTACCAGAATGGAACTTTTACAAGCGAACAAACGATGGGGGAAATGATTGAAACCTGTATTCCGTTTATATCCAAAGGAGATCCATACCCAGATGAAGAAACGGCACGGAAAGCAATGAATGCGTATTTTCCGGAATTGAAAAGGTGGAAGAAACAGGTTGGGTGATTTTTATGATTGAATTGCCAGAGGCAGTTGTACTTGCAGAACAATGCAATGAAATTATCTGCGGAAAAAAAGTTATGAATGTTTACGCAGGACAAAGCCCTCATAAATTTGCATGGTATTATGGGGATTTGGAAAAATATCACGATTTGCTTACCGGCAAAATCATCAGCATGGCTTCCGGTTTTGGCAGTATGGTGGAAATACAGGCGGGCTGTCCGCCGTATTTCTGTCTCTTGGGGAAATTTTCGTAAACATCTCCTCCATTCTTCATCGGTAAACAAGGAACCCCCACTTATATAAGTTGGGCGGGGGTCCCTTAGAAATTTGATAAAGATTGGTTAAGAGAACTTTTATTCACTCTCCGCATTCATCATGACGCTGATGCTCATGGCAAACGGATCCTGTAGATTTCAGGGAGCCTTGCAGGTACGCTTCTGCCGCTGCTTTAGCATTACCGCTTGCCCCGACAATAACCTCTATACCTTTTTCGTTGAAGATATCTATAGCGCCGCCACCCATGCCACCTGAGATGATAACATTTACCCCCATATCATTCAGAAAGTTTGGCAGGAATCCTGGTCTATGTCCTGGATTTGGTACGGACTCACTCTTTATAATCCTGACGTTTTCAGCTTCAAAAATATTGAAGTTTACACAATGTCCAAAATGCTCCGTCACCAATTCGTTTTCACTTGCTACTGCAATTTTAATCATTTTCTTCTCCTCCATCTTCTCTATTATTTCCGCAACTGGGTTTAGCCAATTACCGTCGAAAAGCTCAATCATACCTCTATCACAGGCTGCTGCTAATTTTGAATCGATCGGTAATTTTGCAAGAACCTTTAAATTATGCTTCTTCGCGATTTCTTCTATATGGCTATCGCCAAATATCTGATAGTCCTTACCGTTATCGGGACATTTAAAGTAAGACATATTCTCAACAAGTCCAAGGATAGGGATATTCATTATCTCAGCCATTTTGACTGCTTTAGATACAATCATGGATACCAGCTCCTGGGGAGAGGTTACGACGATAATTCCATCTACAGCTATTGATTGGAATACAGTAAGCGGAACATCACTTGTTCCAGGCGGCATATCGATAAACATGAAATCTACATCACTCCAGATAACATCGGTCCAGAACTGCTTTACTGTACCTGCAATAATCGGTCCCCTCCAGACAACCGGATCAGTATCGTTTTCTAAAAGCAAATTAACAGACATTATATCAATACCTGTCTTGCTTTTTACAGGGAACAGGCCAAATTCACTGCCCGTCGCTTTTCCTTTGATACCAAAGGCTTTAGGAATAGAAGGCCCGGTAACGTCCGCATCAAGAATAGCAGAATGATAACCCATTCTGTTCATGGTAACTGCAAGCATAGAAGTAACAAGTGACTTACCAACTCCTCCTTTGCCGCTGATAACACCGATGACCTTTTTGACGCTACTCATCTCATGTAGTTTCTCGGAGAAATCGGTTTTTGATTCCTTCCTTTCTGCACAGTCCTCCGAGCAGCTGCTACAGCTTTGATTGCAATTTTCGCTCATAATATTAGCTCCTTATATTTATATTTTTATTTCACTGCCTGTTGACAGATAATCTATACTTCCATCCATCATAGCTTTTAACCGTTTATAGGATTCTATGCCTGTACAATGGCAGGTATAATACTTTGCTTTTGCAGCTAATAGGTATTTACCAATTCTGTCTATCGTATCATAGTCCTCATTGCCGCCAGATGAACGGCTGGAAAGATGAAATCCGCCTATCACATAATCTGGCATACGGCCTTTTATGATATGAAAATTCTCAAGTATATTTACAATGCCATTATGAGCACAGCCTGTTACTAAAAGCGCTTTCCCTTTTTCCTCTATTACGAGGTTTTGTTCATGAGCAAAGGAATCCTCCGTTGTTTGCCCATTTTGCTCCATAAGCAAACCGCTATTTGATATCGGACGTGGTTCTGTTTGAATGATGTTTGAGAACACTTCGATTCCCTTACTGATAAAAAACCGGTCAGAAGTCAGTACTATTTGTCTGTTCTGCTTAAGGTCATCCTCCAGACCAATGAATTCCACTTTATTATTTGAGCGTAAAGCATAGTGCTTATCAAACGCGAGACAATGTAAAAACACCTTGGCTTTTGTGTTTTCCTGTAAAAACGTTCTTAGTCCGCCGCCATGATCATAATGCCCATGTGAAATTACAAGAAAATCAACGTCAGCAATATCAGCATTTAGTTTTTTGGCGTTTTCATGAAATAATCCACTTGCCCCAACATCAAACAGAATTTTATGGGTTTTAGTTTTTATATATAAGCTAAGACCATGCTGGCTATCAAAATCTTTCGATATTGATGTGTTTTCCGCTAATGTTTTTATAATCATAATCTCACCCCGCCATTTCATTAAACAGCAGATTCATAACCTTACTGCAGGTCTCTTTTACTGCTGTTCCCGATGCACAATTTATATCTACGATGGTTTGCCCGCTATTAATCGCTTTTACCGCATCTGAATCAAAAGGTATTTTACCGACAAAAGGCAAGCCTTGCCCTTTACAAAACAGCTCAATTTGCTCTGTATTTGCAAGATTGGTATCAAATTTGTTTATACAGACTGCAATTTTTGTTCCGAATTTTGCAGCCGTTTTTATAATTCGCTCCATATCACTAATACCAGATATAGAAGGTTCAGCCACTATCAAAACCATATCAACGCCACTAAGGGATGCTATAACCGGACAGCCAATACCAGGAGAGCCGTCTATAATTACAAGCTCTGTATTAACTGCTGCCGATTTCATCTGTTTTTTCACCTCAGTGACAAGCATTCCAGAGGTACCGCTACCCATTCTCAGCTGTGCTGTTGAAAAAACTTTTCCTTCATTTGCATACAACATCAACTCTCCAGCTACAGCCGGTTTTAAAGATACAGCGGCTACAGGACAAACAGCCTCGCAAACCCCACATCCTTCACATGCAAAAGGATCTGCTTTGTATGTCTTCTCTACTGAAATAGCATCAAATCTGCAATTTTGTCTGCATTGATCGCATTCGATGCATAGTTCAGGATTTATCTCGGCTTTTGGCATACCATAATAATCTGTTTTCTTTGGTTCGGAGCTTTGTCCTGTAATAAGGTGCATATTAGGTGCGTCTACGTCACAATCCGCATAAGCCTTGGCGTCGGAAAGCTTTATAAACGCGCTTGCTATTGTCGTTTTTCCGGTTCCGCCTTTCCCGCTAAGGACTAGTAGTTGTTTCATATTACACCTCCCTTTTCACTGTTTCCAGCAGAGAAGAAAATATGGCACTATATTTTTTGCTTTCCCTGACTGCAATTTCTGCATTTGAATTCAACATTCCAAGTTCATGCTCAAAAAGTATTCGCCTTAATATCGTAATATTATTCTCCAAACAGAATTTTTCAGCCGGATTTTCTCCTTCCAAACATTTGTTAAGAACCACTCCGAATGGCTTATTAAATAACTTGACCAGTTCGTATACCATTTTGAGGTTATGAACGCCAAACAATGTTGGCTCAGCCACCAATATGCAATAGTCCGCATCCTTGATACTTTCCATTACAATACAGGCACTTCCGGGAGGACAGTCGATAAAGGTTAGATCATTATTATCTTTGCTTTCATTTATAAGCCTTTTTATAATTGGAACACCCGATGCTTCACCGGTATTCAATATTCCGGTTTTGACTTTCACGTTACCGGAAATACCTTTCTGAACCTTGCCGATTTTTTTTTCCTTTTCTGTAAGAGCTTTTTCCGGGCAAAGCAATACACACCCTCCGCAGGAATGGCAGACTTCCTCAAAAACAAACAGTTTCTCCTTAATAAAGGCAAGAGCATTAAATTTGCATAAACCAACACATTTTCGGCATCCATTGCAAAGCTTATCATCAACCCTCGGAATTTTGACCGATATTTCTTCCTCCTGAATATCGTCAGGTTTAAAGAATAGATACCCATTTGGTTCTTCAACATCACAGTCTATATATGTTGATGTCTTCGCTACTGCAGCTAAGTTCACCGATACCAGCGTTTTCCCTGTACCGCCCTTACCGCTTAGCACAGCTATCTTCATATTAATTGCCTCCGTGCCGGTGAAATCCGGCATGAATTTCATCAAGCAAAGGAAGTTTTCCGGCAATAAAAGCTTTAATATTTCCTTTAACCGGAGCATCTGTTGTTTTAAATATTTTTATATCGGCAGCTTTCAGCACGTCAGCTGCATTTTCTCCGCATCTTGGAGTCAATAATGCGTCGGCCTTGTTGTCAACAATTGTTTGTGCAGCTTTAATCCCCGCGCCGCCTGTACTTGCGGCTGCGCTGTTATCAAGAAACAGACTTTCTTGTGTTTCAGTATCGTAAACAAGGAAGTAGGGAGCACGCCCAAAGGATACACATACGTTTGTTGCCATATCTTTTTCATCTACAGGTATTACTATCTTCATAAGAATCCTCCATTCTGTTTTCACTTAAATAATTTTTGATTGCATTACGTAAAGCACTGACACCTAAATTTGAGCAATGAACTTTATTTTCCGGAAGCCCGTCTAAAGCCTCAATAATATCCTCTTCTGTAATAGCCAATGCTTCATCAAGGGTTTTACTTATCGCTAACATCGATGTCATACTGGATGTAGCAATTGAAGCACAGCATCCAAATACAAGAAAACTTATCTCTTGAATACTGTTGTCTTTTACCTTTATATAAAAAGTTAATGAATCTCCGCAGGAAGGATCTCCAAAGCTTCCCTGAGCATCTGCATCGGGCATACTATGAGCATTTCGAGGGCACATAAAATGTTCAATTACCTTTTCAGAATATATAATCAGTCACCTCGATCCTCATTATCTGTAAAACCCCTGCCACGCCCATGTCTATGACAACCATGGCCACATCCGTTTCCTAATCCGTCACAAAGCTGATATTCTCCTCCTTCAATTAACAGTACCTTACCGTTTACTAATGATTCAGCCAGCTTTTTTCTCGCTTCGATATAAATACCTTGAACAGTAGTACGAGCCACATGCATCTGACTGGCACACTCTTCTTGTGTAAAACCTTCCAAATCGATAAGTCTAATCGTCTCATACTCGTCAACTGTCATATTCACATAATTCTTCTCATCTGCAGGTGAATCAAGAGGTCCGAACCTATTGCTCTCGGGCAAACAGCATACTTTTCTCCATTTCATTGGTCTTGGCATAATCTTATCACCTCAATTCTAAACTGAAATAACCAGAGCGTCCTCCGGTTACCTCTGATACCCGTTATAGGTTCTCTAACTGCTTATCAAAAACTTCAAGCCGGTTTTGCAACATATCTTTTTGTTCCTGGAGCAGTTCTTTTTGTGTTTTAGATGAGGTCCGGTTAACTACAAAACCTCTGCCAAAGCCACGACCAAAACCGCCACCGAAACCACGTCTGCATGCAAGCCCTTGTCCTAATCCCATCCCAAGACCAGCACCATACTTAACTGCATCTGCTTCAGTGCAAAGTCCTAAACCTCTTCCAGTCATTGAGCAAGCACCTATCGGATCAGTTCCATCTCTTCCCGGCATACCATTCACCTCTTTATAGTTTTTGACATATGTCATTTTCAACTCTTATTATACCCTGTTCCCGGCATATGTCAATAACTTTTTAACCCATTTACTTTTTTTATAATGCAAAAAATGCACCTGATTTCCCTGAAAAATCGGTGCATTTTTGTCTCTAAAATGCTCGAAGCCCTTACAGCGCAAGAGTTTTCGTGCAAACAATATGGCTAATCTACTATCAAATGATACAATGCACACCACTTTTCAATCTTTCAACGGTTTCAACGGAGGGGGTGTGCATTGAGGTTAAGGGGTGTGCGCATTCCTTGTATGCTTTGTATCTAAGAAGTAATACAAAAGTTATTCGCAGTAAATCTTAATGGCGTCACGCAAAAATTCAGCGCATCCCACAGCGATGGCATCGTAATACTCTCTGAAACGAGGGTCGTCCACATAAGTCTGCGTCAGTCCAAGATGCGCTTTCTTCGAGTAGTGGTTCCAAAAATACCCCAGCCACTCTTTATGCAAAGCACATACCGTTTGTGCAAGCTCGCTGGACGGATCGCCCTGTTCAAAAGCCGTTTTTAAGGAATCGTTTATTTGACGAGACAATTCTTGTACTTTCTCATATTGTTCAGCCGTCAATCCCATCATTTTGGCATTACTGGCATCTATAATTCCGTCACCGAATTTTTCACGGATTTCCTTACCATACTGCTTTTCATTTTCATCAAGCATTTTCTGCTTGAAACCTTCAAACTTTTCCTTGTTGCTCATTGTTATCTCTCCTTTCGATGCGGCTATGGTTTTTTCCACATTGGTAATCAACAACTCTATCTGCTCCTTTTTTGCTTTTAGAGCCGACAGATGACCTTGCAGCGCCGCTATACCATCGTAGTCTTTCGACCACATAATGCTTTTGATTTCATCAAGCGGTACGCCGAGTTCACGGTAAAATAAAATCTGCTGGAGATGGTCAACTTCTTTTTGACCATACACACGGTAGCCATTACTACTTATCCGTCTTGGAGATAAAAGTTCGACTTCATCATAGTAACGCAGGGTGCGGGTACTAACTCCGGCCAGCTTCGCCAGCTTATTGATGCTATATTCCATACTCATCCCTTCTCAGTTAGTAAAATCTTCATTTTCTCATCCTCCATAAAATTTTTTCAGTCACCCATTGGCCGATAAATGATCTCGTATACAATATAAACTATGACGCTGCGTGAAGGTCAATAGGTTTATGAAAAAATATTTTGGTTAAACCGTTTTATATGTGGGGGTTCATGTCCCTCCAGTTGGTTAGCAATTTCCTTTGCTTCTCGGATTTCAGACAACGAAAAATGCAACAAACCCTGGTTTCAAGCTATTTCTTAAAAAACAGGTTTGTCACCTTATCTTGGAAAGTTAGGTCGAAAAAGATGCTATCATCAATCTTTTATTTAATTAGCATGTCGTGATAAAATTGCTTTGCTTTTTCTATATTCCTTACCGCAATTAATATGCAGGTATATTTCAATCTGACCATCCTCCAATGCAGATCTATTATAAAAGTGATGCAATCTGCTTCTTTGACTTCTTATCCAACATTTCACCTGACAGCGCGTTCAGGATAAAGCTTTCTATTTCATCTGTTTTAAGCTCATTTCTGATTATGAGTAGTACATTCAATATGTCGAGCAATATGGATTTGCGCATTGTTTCTTTAATAGATATGAAATTAAATGAAATGAGTTTGCCGGCTATTTTATCATTTAGGCCTGGCTTATATGGCACTACTTTACCTAATGATTGAATACACTGACGTATCGTTATGGGTTTTTCATCATTTAGGAGTTCAAGATATTCATCAATGGTACTCTCCATCTTGTTTTCTGCATCCCATTTTACATTCTCGGCAATAAGCATAAGCCCAATACTACTCTGGTAAGAATTATCGCTTTTCAGTTTTAATCGAAAGGTTTCCCAAAATGGATAAACATCATCAAAAAACTGTGAACGGTATTGAAGAATGAGTAATACCTGGTATCTGATTCTATCATCTTTCTCAGAAAGCCAATCTACAAGCAGAGGTAAATCTGATCTCTCAGCAGCCTTCGCCGCTTCCGGTAATCTGTCTTTGTCAATTGACATAATGTAATCAAACGTTATCATAGAAATACTCCTTTTGTTAAAGGGATTATTTTTTGCTTTTTTCATTTACTGCTATATATAAATCGATGTAATGCGGATTTTCATTAAACATTTTTTCGTTGTTGTACTCAAATTCATAGCCCGCAAATTCGTATATGGATTTTGGCAGCCAGATTTCATATATATTTTTTTTCGTTTTACCTATTGTAAATCCAAGCATAAAACTCAATCTTGGCCTGACCGGAAAGACCGCATATGTGCCTGTCGGAACCTCAAATGCAGTAAATACCTCCGGAATTTTCTCAGTACTATTTACCGCATGGCCGGTAAGATAATCCCACGTCTGATCATTGTTGAAATTTCTACTTAGAGATATGTACTCCCATGGTGCCTTCTGATTAGGAATACCGTATTTTCCCTTGTAGCTCATATACTGTTTAAGAATTTTTGTGACATCCACAAATACATTTTTCATGTTTGTTTTCATTGTTAAGCCTATGGCTGTTATTGGCCTGCTCAGTGAAATTATTTCAGGTTCCTTTACTTTAGAGATGTTCAACCTAAAACCTCCTTTTATGATATTTGCATTACCCTAAATATATAATAATGCTATCACAGATAAGCTGACAACAGGATGTCATATTTAAGAATAAAGTATTTACGGAAGCCCTCTGCAATATTTGCAGCTATTGATGTGGCAGCACGTCTGAAT
>CAZSVI010000108.1:3928-13143 GCA_964610205.1 uncultured Oscillospiraceae bacterium | reverse complement strand
AATAACACAGAACTATTTTGTTTGCCGGACAAGTAACGGTTTTTCAACCTGATTCTGAACTATTTGATGAACGCCTTTGTTCACTGTATTGTACTATATTATATTATATATAAAAAAACTCTCTTTGCCAATAGCTTACTATAAACATATACTTACATTGTACTTCTCAAGCCAGTAGTTAACCTGCAAAAAATACGCAATGGTCTGGGGAGTAGTCATCAACTGACCATACCACGGCTTAGGATTATCCGAATGAAGCAGTTTTTCAAGTTCGTCCTTTTTCAATATCCGCAGCAGAGGAGAAGCCGTGTTGTTTATGATCTCTTCCAACAGGAGGGAAACCTTTTTTAAGTATAACGGGTGATGTGTCTTTGGGTAAGGGCTCTTCGGCCTCCATAGCACCTCGCCCGGAAGCAGCCCCTTTACCGCCGTCCGGAGCAAGCCCTTTTCGCGGTTCCCATAATTCTTTATTTCCCACGGAACGGTATACAGGTATTCTACAATTCTATGATCACAGAAGGGAACCCGCACCTCAAGTCCGCTGTACATGCTCATCCGATCCTTTCTGTCCAGAAGGGTCTGCATAAACCATTCAATATTCAGTTTCATCATTTCCTTCATCCTTGATTCCAATGGCGACAAACCGGGCAATTTAGAAGTCTTTTCTATTGTGTTAAGATAACGCCGGTTTATAAATTCATCGGCATTTATTCCATCCAGAATCTCATCCTTTAAAAAGCCGCACCTGTAGTCTGCAGATTGTGTCCACGGGAATCCCCTGATATTCCTTAACGATTCATCACGATACCAGGGATATCCGCCAAACACTTCATCGGCGCATTCCCCCGAAAGGGCTACGGTTGAATATTCCTTGACCTTTTTGCAAAAAAGAAGCAATGAAGCGTCCACATCGCCCATACCCGGGAGATCCCTTGCATCAACAGCTGAATAAAGCGCGGTTACGAGATCATCCGTATCAAGGGTAACAGTACTGTGACTTGAAGCCAGGTGTTTTTGCATGCATGAAATATACTCGCTGTCACAATCCGGCTGGTAATGACTCTTTTTAAAGTACAAATCGTTTTCTTTGTAGTCCACCGAAAAGGTTGGAAGCTGCCGGCCCTCTTTTTTCAACCGGTTCGCTGCAACAGCGGAAATTATGCTTGAATCAAGGCCTCCGGACAAAAAGGTACAGAGAGGGACATCCGATACAAGCTGCCGCTCTATGGAATCAACGACCAGGGCTCTCACCTTCTCTGCGGTTTCGTCGAAGGAATCTGTAAATTCACTGTCGCAGAGATCCCAGTACTTGTGTATGGTTAGCCCACCATGGCTATAATATCCACAATGTCCGGCGCATAATTCCTTTACATCCGTAAAAACCCCGTTTCCGGGAGTCCTTCCGGGGCCCAGAAGCATGATTTCAGCAATTGAGCCGCTGTCAATCCGGCTGCTGACAAGAGGATGTGCCAGCAAAGCTTTAATCTCGGAACCGAAAACAAAAACGTTCTCTGCCCCGGAGTAAAAAAAAGGTTTTACCCCCATACGATCTCTTGCAAAAAACAACCTTCTGTTATGATTTTCCCATACCGCAAAAGCAAAAATGCCGTTTATACGGGAAAGACATCTCTCTCCCCACTCCACATAACATTTCAACAATACCTCGGTATCCGAATGACCGGTAAACTGATGCCCGCGTTCTATCAGCCGGCTTCGCAGTTCTTCCGTATTATAAAGCTCCCCATTGTAAACCATGCAGTATTCACGGCTTCCAAATACGAGCGTCATGGGTTGAATACCATGCTCCGGGTCAATGACCGCAAGCCTTGTATGCACCAGTGTACTGTTTTCACAGTAATATATTCCCTCCTGGTTTGGGCCTCTGCGTTTTAAAAGATCCCTCATGGCTGCAAATACCGAATCCCCGGAACGATAATTCTCATGAAAATTTATTTCTCCTGCTATTCCACACATTCCGATACCCCTCAAAAACATAATAAAAAAAGGCATGCCTACTCTTACGGAGTAAGAACGCCTTTGTTCCTTTTATTATATGCGGCAAATCAAAAAAGGTTACAGATCAGAGGCAATACCTCTCAATCCGCGGGGCCTGATTCGGATGTTTCACTCCTTGTGCGACAAAGCACTTACTACTACTCCCGTTCTTAGCATAGAAAAGTGTCGTAGTGTGAGGTCTCCATATCCCGGGTCGCTCAATTGCTCGCTTCAAGGCTGATAATAGCAGTATGACTTCGCAGATGTCGCCCTGCGTCATTGAAAGCATCCGAACCACCCGCTATGTTAACCTGACTGTACGTCTGAATAGTGACTATAAAAAGTGGTCGAAAGTGGATATTCTTAATCCATTTGTAACCTGTTTTTTAGAGAAATATGCTATACTTATAAAAAGCGGGTTAAGGCATGTTCTGCATTTTTTCTTCCCGTGATTATAGAAATAAAATAAGTACTGGGCATCATTATTCCTGGTATTTCATCTTAATCCGAAAGGTGGGAGTTGTATTGTTTGACATACTTGTTAACATATACCAGCAGGTTCGCGGCCTCGGTATGTATATCATAATAGCGATTATTGTTGCCTTTTTGGTCTCTGTCATATCCAACTTAATCATCCGGAAAAAGTATATTGAAATTTTGGACGATCTGCTGGACTGGCGTCGAAGAAAAGAGGGCACATTCCATTCGGATATTTTGAATAAAATTATCGAGGACTATAAAAATACCGCAACAGGAAGTTACAGTGAAGTCAATACTCAGGCTATAATTGAAAAGAGCTTTAATCTCCGGCTGCGAGGTATGGCCCTTGGGGAACGATTTATTAAAAATACCAATGCCCTTTTAATCACACTGGGACTATTCGGTACATTTGTCGGGTTGACTGTCGCCGTAAGCCAGATTGCAGGCATATTTATCAATATGGATATAACCGATATTGTTGAAAACCAGGGGATTCAGGAAATCCTGCGAAGTCTCGTTTCATCCCTGCAGGGGATGTCGGTCGCCTTTGTCACCAGTCTGGTTGGTATTGGCTGTTCCATTGTTTTTACTATCCTTCTTACAATAATAAACGCTGAAGAAGTCCGTGAAAATTTAATGGTACATATTGAAGAGTATCTGGACAATACTGTTTCACTAATTATTTCCCAGGACAAAGAAACTGAATATACAATGATGAACAATATTTTAAAGGAAACCTTTATGGAGTTCGGGGATAAAATCCAGGCTTCCCTGAAGGATACGGTTGAAAGCTTTGGTGACAAGCTGACCAATGTAGTTATGGACGTGAATGTTTCCAGCCAGACTCTTGATGCAACCGTTGAGAAATTTGACAATTCCCTGGGTAATTTCGCTTCTAATATGAAGGACTTGAATGAATTTAACATGAATATGCGCAATAACATTGAAAGGATGGATGTTAATTTCATAAAGGTAACCGAAGCTTTAACGAAAACATCCGATATTGTTGTTGAGAATTACCGTAGTATCGAAGGGTTCTCAAATAATATACGGGAAGCGGCGGACGAAATGACATCTTACAACCATCAGCTTGTCAGCGACATCAGCCAGCTTGTGGGTGAAGTATCTTCTACGGTTCAGGTGGTGGAAAAGCTTGCTGATTCCATGAACATAAATATGCAGCAGCATACGAGAGATCTTGAAATTTATCAGGAAAATTTCACCGGCATTATGACAAAACTCAGCCATGAAATCAACGGGCTAGGGCAGCAAGCCGCCCTTTCATTCTCAGATGCCCTGGCTCATAACAGCCAGGAACTGAATAAAAAAATAATATCCTCCCTGGAAGAAAGCTTTAAAGGCATCCTCCAGCTCCTTGAACAGTTCCGGGAAAATCAGATGCATTTTGCCAAAACCATTGCTTTACTTCCTGATCAGGTTCTTACCTATAATGAAGCTGCCGCGGTGAAAATCGACCGGCAGCTGGAAGAACTGAAGAACAGGATCGGTAAATCGTAATGCAGGAAAGATTACATATCGCTCCGGGTTTACCCGAAATTGAACGGGAATAAGGAGGCAATCCGTATGAAAGCAAGACACCGGAATTTTAGAAAACAACAGGAGTCGCCGAATTTCTGGCCCTCCTTTACAGACGTAATGTCAACCATTGTCCTTGTTCTCTTTTTTCTGATTTTCCTTGCATATTTCCAGCAGATCTTTTCGGTCTCCATCTGGAATGAAAGACTTGACAGAACAAAAGCAGAGTTACTGGCAACAGAGGATCAACTTAAACAGGCCGGGGACGAACTGGAGACGAAAAAACTGGAGATATCCGAAAAGGAAGAGGCCATCCGTATCCGTGAGCGGGAATCTGAAATACTTCAGGCCGAAGTCGAACAGGGGAAAAGGGAACTGACTATTTCCATGGAAAGGCTTTCGGAACAGGAGAAAATTATTGCAAACAGCAATCAGGAACTAGCTGATCTCAGGGCTAAGCTGCAGAATATTTCCGTTCTCAGGCTTAATATATTGAAAGAAGTAAAGAATTCAATCGAGGGTGAAATCGGAACTTCTACAACGCCGGATGGGCAGCCCCTTGTTGAAATTGACAATAACGCGAATCTTGTAATAAACAACAGTCTCCTGTTCGCTAAGGCGAAATCGGTAATCTCTGTTGAGGGACAGGCATTATTAAGCCGTTTCGCCATAGCCTTTGAGAAAATTCTGGATGATCCCAATATACGGGAATGTATTGATTCCATTAATATTGAAGGTCATGCCGACATTGACGGCCCCTATCAGGACAACTACGCATTATCCTGTGAACGGGCTTATGCCGTAATTAATACAATGATGGAAAAAAACCCCCTGCTTGAATCAAAATACGGTTCTTTCTTCGCTGCCACCGGATTTTCAGAGTTCCGTCCCATTGATCCCGGCATAACGGAGGCTTCAAAAACCAAAAACCGTCGCATTCAGATTTCCATTACCATAAAAGACACCCATGTACAGAAAATTATTCAGGAATACCTTAACGATATAAACTAATATACTGCGTACGTTAATTTGAATGTCACTTACGATATACCGGTATCATAATACAGTATGATTGGAAACACCTGTTATACGGAAATTGAGGTATCTCGATGCTGGATTATAAAATACGACTGGATATTAGAATAGTAAAATTTCAGGATTATATACGGAGAAAACCGGACAAGCCTTTCGGCTATTACGGGCTGGGGGTTCAATACCTGCTTTCCGGGAAGTCCTCAGCGGCGGACAGGATGTTCACTCACGCTTTGAAAATAAACCCCTGTTACGCTCCTGCCATACTCGGAAAAATTGAATTTCTTCTTTCGGAAAAACGTTTCGCGGCTGCGGCCAGGTTTTTTCATAAGCACAGAACTTCTCTGCAGCAAAGGAATCTATACAAAACCAAAATAAATAGTATAGTCAGCCGATTATACCTGACAAGAAGTTTTTACCGGCATACAAGCAGAATGTGGTCTTTATTCGTATTAAGGGAAGGATCCGGCGCTCTTCAAAGAATGTTTGACCGCAGCCTGGAGAACCCTGTTGTAAACATTCTTTTAACCATGTTTTTCTTGAAGGAAGGAAAGCATGACGAACGCTCCAGGGTTTTGTATGATTTATGCTCAGGTCTTGACGGAATTGAGGATAAGCTTCGTTGGGATATTTTGCAGACTTTATCAAGGAATAATCCCTCCGTCCTTACGGATGAAAGAATTGCCTGTATGTTTAAAACTATACCGGAAGGTGCTTTCGGAACCAACTACGCAGATTTCCTGATATCCCGGTTTATCAGGCAGCGGGAAAAGGAAAAGGTTATACAGGCATTTTCGGTTCTTCATAAAAAGCATGCCTTACCAGATAAAAGAACGTTATGGCAGTATCTTGTGTTTTGCAGGGATATGGGTATCTGGAATCAAACGGTCTTTTTCTGCTGCCAAAAGCTCATATTATCGGGATGGGTTGACAGGTTTCTGGCCTCTATCCTGAAGGATTTGAAAAGCAGGGGATTGGCCGAAAATACCCGTGAAATGGAAAGAATCCTTTCTTTATATGGTTACTAAGACAAGGTAAATTAAGTTTTTTTGTCATTCTATGCGAAGCGAGAATCTTTACCCCAGGGATGAGAAAGATCCTTCGCTAACACTCAATATGATAGTCTCTACCAATTGTTTTGTTCAACTTATGTTGTAACTTTTTTTGTCGGTTTTCTATATTTTAGCATTGAAGTTGTCTGTAAAATCGTGTATTATTCATTTGTAAGGTAAATAGAACTCCTTGAGTGTTTTTTTAACAGAAAGGGGCTGTACAATGTCTACAGAGGAAATCGGCATAAAAATATTTGCGGGAACCGCAAGTTTAAATTTTGCTGAAAAAATGTGTTCATATCTGAAAACAGAGCCCGGACAGGCTCAGGTTATCACTTTTTCGGAAGGGAATACTTTTGTAAAAATCCTTGAAAAAGTTAGGGACAAGGATGTTTATATTGTTCAAACCATTGGGTTAAACCCGAATGACGGTTTTATGGAATTGCTGTTCTGGATTGACGCCTTCAAACGGTCAAGCGCCGGTTCAATAACCGCAATTATCCCTTATTTCAGTTACGCCAAAGGCGATAAAAAGGATGAGCCCAGAGTTTCCATAAGGGCACGGGTTTGCGCCGATTGTCTTGAAGTTACCGGTGTGGATCGAATTATTACAATGGATCTTCATAGTCCGCAGATCCAGGGTTTTTTTAAAAAGCCGGTAGATCACCTGTATGGTATGTCTATTTTATGTAAATATATAAAATCAAAAAATATTGAGAATTTAGTTGTTGTGTCTCCTGATGCCGGGTTTGCTAAGATCGCACGGGGTTACGCCAACCTGTTGCATTCTTCCGTTGCCATTGGAGATAAAATACGCACATCTCACGATGAAAAAGCAAAAATCCTTGATATAATAGGGAATGTTAAGGAAAAGAACGCTGTCATTGTAGACGACTTTACTATATCCTGCGGGACATTGATTGATACCGCACGGGCATTGCGTGAGAATGGGGCTGAAAGAATTATTGCATGTGTATCTCATGCGCTTCTAGGAGATAATGGACTTAAAGCTTTGGAGGAAAGCTTTATTGAGGAATTGATCATTACCGATACGGTTGAAAATCCTAAAGCTTTTGCCCATCCAAAGATAACAGTTGTTTCGGTAGCCGAATTTTTTGCCGAAGCAGTACGAATTATCCATTCAAAGGATAGTCTCAGCCATTTGTTTGACGATATAAGCAAATGTATTGACGAAGCATAATCTGCCTGTACCAATTGCATGTCATACGGCAGGCTTTCAGGTGTCGGCTTTATGCTTTTTGTGTGCAAATCCCCCAAGGCATTTGATCAATTCTCTGCTTGCGCCTTAATAATTTCTATTATAAGGGAGCATGCTTTTTCCATATCGGAAATGGCTATTTGTTCATCAAGACTATGCACATTGGTCATTCCTACGCTGACATCGACCGCGGAAATCCCTTTTGTGTTTATAATGTTTGTATCACTGCCTCCTCCGGTTGTATGGGTTTGTAAAGGTATATTCATCCTTTCGGCGGCTTTTTTAAGCAGCATAAGAATCGGGTGGCTTTCAGAAAGCGAATACCCGTCATACATTCTCTCTTTTTCTATATCCACCATTCCGCCTTTTTTATTCACAGTATCTCTAAATACTGATATCCAACGTTTTGAATACTCTTCCAGCTTTTCTTCCCGTATGCTCCTGATCTCACCTTCAATATTAACCTCATCAGGTACAACATTACTGGCTCTGCCCCCGCTTATCATTCCGATATTGCAGGTACTGTGCCTGTCAATTCTTCCCATAAACGGCAGATTGGCTATTGCTTCGGAAGCTATTTGAATCGCATTTATCCCATCTTCCGGATTAAGCCCTGCGTGTGCCGCCTTTCCCTTAACTATAAAACGTAAACGGTTATGATAAGGAGCTTCAACAGCTACCGTGCCAATAGGCCCCTCGTCATCCATAATAAAAGCGAATTTTGCTGGGATTTTTGAGATATCCAGTGCTTTTGCACCAATCAGGCCGACTTCTTCGGCTATGGTAAATACAGCATAAATATCTCCATGCGGAATTTTCCTCTCCTTTAATATTGCAATAGCTTCAAGAATACAAGCCACCCCGGCAAGATCGTCTCCACCCAGAACAGTTGTACCATCACTTTTAATAATATCTCCATTTATTGCGGGCTTTTTCCCCCGGCCCGGCTCGACAGTGTCCATATGAGCCATAAACAAAAGCGGTTCCACAGCCAATGAACCGGATATTTTTACCGTCACATTCCCGGCATTTCCACTTATTTTCACTCTGTTATTATCTTCATTTGATTCAAGACCCATATCCGACAGTTTCAGTTTAATAAAATCAGCCATTTGACGCTCATAACCTGCTATACTGTCTATGTTCACCAAATCGCAAAAGGTTTTAACAAGGCGATTAGCATTCGGCATGAAAAATACCTCCCATAAATCGGTATATTATACTATAATATGTATGTATGCATGTTTTATTGAATCCATGAAGGCATGCATATCCTGGCTATTCCTTAACCCCGGTGTGTCCGAAACCGCCTCCCCGGTTTTCTCCAATGCCTTCTACCGTTTCAACAATCTTAAATTTAATTCTTGGCACCTCCTGAAGAACAAGCTGTGCAATCCTGTCACCTTTGAAAATATGATATGTGCCTTTCATATTTCCCTGAGATCTTAATGTGCGGATTTCTTCCCCAAAGCATAAACACGATTCCGAGGTATTGGTTACTATAATACCCATCTCATCCCTATATCCGCTGTCTATCGTCCCCGGTGAATTGGATATGCGAAGGGGTGTTTTTAAGGTAATTCCACTTCGTGGCCTAACCTGGATTTCATAGCCCTCAGGAATGGCAAATTTCAATCCTGTGGGAATAATCACCGTTTCTCCCGGGCCAATTACAACATTTTCAGCCGCACAAACATCCATACCGGCATCCCATAGATTTGCATACCTGGGAGTTGTCGCACCCTCTCTGCATATTTCTATAGCTACTTCTATCTCTCTCATATAAGAATCTCCTCCCTAGGGTCACGCAGGAAACATATAATAGGTTACATAATCCCATCTAACCTCTAACCTCTAACCTCTAACCTCTAACCTCTAACCTCTAACCTCTAACCTCTAAC
>CAZSVI010000108.1:0-3828 GCA_964610205.1 uncultured Oscillospiraceae bacterium | reverse complement strand
CTTAATCTCCGGTAGTTTCTATGGAAGCATAAGAACCGTCCCTCTGATTCCCCTATTCCACACTCCGGTAGTAATGCCCTCTTGTCAATTGTCCTGCTTTTAAGGTATTTAAATTATCAGCATCCGGGAACTCTCGTTTATCCCCACTGTTCCAATGATTATAATAAAACCTGCACAGGGAATTTATTTCTTCCGGGCTTTCATTCATAATTCCAATGCGGAGCATCCTGACATCGGTCCCGGCAAAGGGACTGACATCCTCCAGCATCAGCCTGCTGCTGTTAAAAAGAGTTGTCCTTTTCCACATGGGATCAGTTACATATGAAAACCTTCTTCCCGTGCGATCCTGTATAAAACCCTGTCTAAGGCCGCAGGATTCACATTTTCCAATACAACCCGGCCGGTTGCTTCCCGGGCAATACTCCAGAGTCATAACCGGAATCTCTCCATATACATATGCCTCAAGGGGTATACCAAAGGATTTTACCCCCATAACAGCTTCCATGTCCAGTTCTAGAGAAAGCATAACACTGGACGGTTTATATGCTCTCAGTTCATCAATTGCCCATGAGTTAAAAACATTCATTGTAAAATCCAGGGCTGTTATCAACTCGGGAAATTCTTTACGAACCCGGTACAAAATTCCTATATTTCCAACCAGAACACCTTCCAGCCTATTTACAAACGGCTCGATTTTTTTTATAAACAGATCCAGCTGGCGATCATGCAAAACCGCCGGAGTCCATACATACCTCTTTATCTCCCGCTTTTTTAACATATCCGTATGATCAAGAGCTGTAACAGGAAGGTATACTCTGTCGGCAATAAGATCCTCCCATACAAAATCTTTGGGGACTGTGTAAAAGTACAGGCTTATTCCCCTTTGTTCCGACAAATTAACTTCATTTCCCGGGAAATGTTCTCTTTTTATCGGACTTATTGTCGGCTTAGTCCTTTTCACGGAGTTTAACCGTTTTTTACTAAGTTCCAGAAGAGCATTTCTCCGCATTATGTTTATATTGGATATCGGAATATAAGACATAGAGTCGGTGCGAACCGAAATGGATTCAAAAAAATACGGCGTATCCTTTGTTTTTTCCAGCTGCTCGCGGATGCGCTCGGGCAGCAACGGCTTAACCAGCGCTTTTTGTGATTCATTTTCCCCTTTCTCGCACGCCGTGTTTTCGTCCGTATCGGAAACAACAAGAACGGGCTTTTCTCCCGCAAATAGGCGGAATGTACCTGTTATCGGAACCGACTGCACATTCTTCCGAGTATACCCGTACAAGGATTCCATTAATTCCTTTTCATAGGTTTTATAAACCGGACTGTCGGCTGCGGCATCGGTTTTAAAATTCCCCACAAGAAGAATATCATGGGGTTCTGCGGTTTTTACATGTCTGCCGTCCTTCATCATGACACTTATAATCGCGGAAGGATAATTATTTTGGGAATCCCATATTTCCAAACCGTCACCCATCCGGACTTTTTCGTTAAATCTCATCCTTATAAGCCTGCCATCTCCCCCAAACCTGTTTGCAGGAGGCTCCTCCTGCTCATGCGGCAAAACCGTTCCTGCCTTTACTCCCCAATTTTTCGGATGCTCCGTGCTTAAAAGGTTTTTAAAACTCTGTTGTTTAAGATAGCCGGTACTGAATCCGCCTCTGTTGAATATCTGAAGAAGAGTACGAATGTCTTCGCTTTCCACAGAAAACGAATCCGGGTTTCTTATAGCAAGATCAAGGTATTTCCTGTATATTGAAACAACACCCGCAACATATTCGGGAGACTTCATGCGACCCTCTATTTTCAAAGCCGAAACACCCGCTTCAAGCAATTCCGGAAGCAATTCCAAAGCCATCAGATCCTTAGAGCTGAGCAAATAGTTTCCTGCGGTATTTACCCCTTCCATCTTCCAGGGCAAGCGGCAGGGCTGGGCACAACGCCCCCTGTTTCCGCTCCTTCCCCCAATAAAACTGCTTAATAAACATTGGCCCGACCGTGAAATACATAACGCACCGTGAATAAAAACTTCAGCCTCTATCCCCGTATTACCAGTTATCAGTTTTATTTCATCCAGATCAAGCTCCCTGGACAGTACTACGCGCTTTATTCCCATTTCCTGTACGGCCTTCACACCATCGGTATTATGGATGGTCATTTGGGTGCTGGCATGGATGGGCAAATCCGATGCCATTTGCCTTATAATACGTGCAAGTCCCAGATCCTGAACAATAATCCCGTCAATTCCTTCCGAATAAACAAAAGAAGCGAACTCAACGGCTTTTTGAATTTCGCTTTCCCCTACGAGTGTATTCAAAACAAAATATAGTTTTATACCTCGGACCCGTGCATCCTCTATTACTTCTTTCAGTTCTCCAAGTTCAAAATTCTGAGCGTGCTGTCTCGCATTAAAGCCCTTTGCTCCCAGATAAACAGCGTCTGCCCCGGCCGCTGATGCAGCCTTGTATGCATCCATGCTTCCAGCGGGTGCCAGCAACTCTACCGGTTTATGAAACATATTCCAGCTCCCTGTTATTATTTTTGTTTATTAAATTTCTAAGGATTATGCGTTTCCTTTTTCCGCTTCTTTTTCACCGTCCGGCTTTTCTTCTCCTATATCATCGCCGGATTCCTGATCTATAACTATCTCTTCAACAGTTTCAGCGGCAGGTTTGTATTTATATTTATAAACAATCTCTTTCTCTTTCTTCTTCCCGCCTTTATCCTGAAACAGATTGCGTATCCATTCTATAATATCGAGAATATTTTTTGCCTTAACAATAATGTCTTTCTTTATTACTTCAACAGCATCCCTGGCAGAATCGGAGATTTTTCCTACATTTCCTATAACCTTTTGTATAGACTCCATCTCGTCCTTTACAATGTCACTTACCTTTGCGATATTTTCAGTTATTACAGGAAGTTTATCCAACGTACTGTCTATATTTGCACGGTTTGACGCCAGCATTTTATTGATGTTTTTTAAAATTCCCACCAGGTTTGCAACCGCCAGCAACAGGTAAAATAAAATACCCGCACTTATAAGAATAAGGACAATCTTAATCAGATCTCCCCAGGTTACAACAAGATCTCCCATAATTAATTCCTCCAGTTATTATTTTTACTTTTACTTGATATTATGCAGGCGGGGTTTCGACGGATTCTCACCCGTTGCCTTTGCCAATGCGTTCCTTACTTCAGTAAGTTCGGCTTCCCGCTTTGTCAGTTCCAGGACAAGATGCCTGTTCTCCTCATTGCTTTTCTGCAGTTGCTGGGATAATGCCGCTTTTTCCTGCTTCAGTTCCTGGGTGGCTTTCTTTGCCTGTTCCAGTTCTTTATGAAGTGATTCACTCATCTCTAACGATTTGAACATCTCGTCGGTAATATTGACAGCTGTTAAAACAGAGGCCATAGACGTACTGAGGGTATGATTGGACCGCATAATTTCAACCATTTTTCTGTCTGCATACAAAGCCACCCTTTGCATGTATTCGGCGGATTCACCGCCGCAAAGGGTATATTCATTTCCCGCTATACGTACAAAAACCTTATTCCTGCCGGCCACTACCATCAGCTCCCTGCTTTTCTTTCGTATCAAAAATTAAATTCTCTGTATTTTTCTAATTATTCTATCGGTTTAACCCGCCTAAAACTTTAGAACACAAGGAACACAAGTGGAACACAAGGGGACGGTTCTTCTGTGTTCTGCACTTTTCCGGTTAAACCAGAACTTATCAAATTTCTAAGACCCCGCTTCTATAAGTGGGGGTTCCTTGTTCCCGCTTCGGTGGGGGTAGAGTCCCCCACCGAAGTTCCGATGTTCAG
>CAZSVI010000107.1:0-13163 GCA_964610205.1 uncultured Oscillospiraceae bacterium | reverse complement strand
ATGAGCGATATTTTATGGCTACAAAGTGGTGCACTTTCATGCGACCGTTTCCACCTGAAATCCTCTTCCTGCATGAGCAAGGATAAGCTTCATGGCAGGATACCTCATACATTTCTCCCTGATCTGCTTTTGGTTTTCTGCATCGTTCAATGCACCATCCTTCACAATGTGCAGCATTATCACAAGGCTTCTTTCATTTGCTGTCTCCCAGACCCATTCAGGAACAAAAGCATCTATATCCGAGTCAAAGGATGGCGAATGCTCACTGAATACATGGTATGGCTTAAAACCGGCAATCTGTGGATTTTTCAAATGTTTCAGAGCCTGTTCCTTTACATAGCCCGGAGCTACAAGTATCAAGCCCTTGCATTTGTGCAATGTGCCTATTGATCTGTTATATTCAGGCAACAGATTTTTTTCCCTGCCGGTGGTGCTTGTACCCGAAGCATCAGAAAAATAAGCCAGTTGTTCTACTAAATAGTTGTTTGCAGCATCGATATTGCAATTTACTGCCGGGAACGGCATAAACAGAGCTTTTTGCGGCGAGTTCCCGAGCATTTTCACCATACTTTCCCGCCAGACATCTATACCGGCTTCATCAGGCCCTTGTGAAAGCAGGGCCGGTGAGGGTGAATCCAAATCCTTCACCCTGTATATATGTGCATGGGCATCCAGTACATTTTCAGGTATAAACTCTATCATATCTTTTAACACTTCTTCATCATTCCTGTTAAATCTCCAGTTTCCAAGCATTTGCGGTCCTTCCCTCCCCAAAATAAAGGAATATATAGATATATTCTTTATCTATATAAATCATTATTAAATAACTATTTGTACCTGGGAAGCCAATCTCCATGAGCTTCAATTAATTCGTCACACAAAGCCTTGATGCTGTCAATAGGTAACTCTGATGACGTATGAGGATCAAGCAAGGCGGCATGATATATATGCTCCTTTTTCAGTGTCAATGCAGCTTCGACAGTTAAAAGCTGTACATTTATATTGGTCATGTTGAGTGCTGCGAGCTGTGGCGGTAATGTACCAACATGACAGGAAGCCATTCCGCTGCTGTCTACAAGACAGGGAACCTCAACACATGCTTCTTTCGGGAGATTTGTTATCAAGCCTGTATTCATGACGTTTCCCCCGATTTTATAGGGTATATTTGTTTCCATTGCGTCCATTATATATGAGGCATATTCATATGTCCTCTCATGATTCAGATTCTTATTATTTACCAATTCGTCACGCATTTTTTCCCAGCCTTCAATCTGTTTGACACATCTTCTTGGATATTCATCAAGGGGAATGTGATACCTTTCAATGAGTTCATTATACCTGTTCTTTATAAAGTAAGGCATATATTCGGCATTATGTTCACTCGACTCCGTCACGTAATATCCGAAAGTATGCATTATTTCATGCCTTACCCTGTCTTGTTCAGGCGCACCCTGCTTTAATGACCTTTCCTTTATTTCCGGATATAGATCCTTCCCATCCCTTGTTATCTCAAGAAGCCAACCCATATGATTGATTCCGGCAATCTTCCACTGTATGTTTTCAGTATTCATTCCGACATCATTCAACAATCCACGGGCACATCCCTGTACGCTGTGGCAGAGACCTACCGCCTTAACACCCGTACCTCTTAGCATAGCTCCTGTAAGCATGGCCATAGGGTTTGTATAATTTATGAACCAGGTATCCGGACATACTTCCTCTATATCTTTTGCAAAATCAAGCAACACAGGTATAGTTCGTAATGCCCTGAAAATGCCCCCTATTCCAAGAGTGTCAGCTATAGTCTGCCTTAAGCCGTATTTTTTGGGAATTTCAAAATCAGTAACGGTACACGGCTTATAACCGCCAACCTGTATAGCGTTCACTACATAGTCAGCTCCCTTAAGGGCCTTCTTCCTGTCGGTATAGGCAGCTATTGAGGCATATCCTCCAGCATTTGCGTTGATATTGCGCAGCATATTCTCAGAGTCTTTAAGTCTCTGCATGTCTATATCATATAAAGCAATTTGAGAATCCCTCAGAGATGGTGTAAGCATGCAATCACCCAATACATTTTTTGCAAAAACAGTACTTCCTGCACCTACAAAAGCAATCTTTGGCATAAAACCCCTCCTATAATGACTACTTGCCAGTTATCATTATAAATAATCGATAGAATTTTTCCCCTTACAATTCCATTTCCTGACCGTAGAAAAAATGCCTGAAATAACCATTTGTGTATATCATACTCTGTTCATATGCCTTCAGCGCGCCAGGTATACCCATTATACAGGTTCTTAAGAGCTGCCCTTCATATTGACAGCAGCGATCATAAAAAGGATAAAAATGATCGATCAAAAACCTTGCATACATTATCATCCTCGGCGTGCCTATAACACGATCCGCCATATCTTTCTGACGTTCAACCGCGGCACAGAAGCCGGCCTTTATTTGTGATATCAGATCCTCTTTTTTATTCTCTCCTGCCAGAACGATTGTATATGCCTTATCAAACCACTCTTGTTTGACAGCTACACCATGACTGTCATTCGTAGCCACGACCGGAATATCCATCCCACGTCGCAAGGCTTCCAGATATAAGGCAAGATGAGTGTTGTTTCTTTCCGTCGAATAACCAAATATCTCCCAGGCATCAAAAACTTTGTTCTCTAATAAATAAAGAAAAGTTGAGTGAGAAATATTATAATTGATCTTTTGTCCGCGATAGTATGGACGCCAATGAGGATGCGCTAGAATACTCAGCCCTCCGCTTTCACGTATTTTCCTGCTTATCCAGATACATGAAGCGATTTGATAGGCAACAGTAGTATCAGGTATTTTTGTATTTGAGATAATCGTCTCAATTTCACTTTTATATAGATCCTGGTTTTGTCGGATAAACGCATTTATACTAAAAGACCCCGCAAAATTAATGAAATGGATAGGGTTAAGCGGAGCATGGATTTCTTCTCCGGGATAGAGGCGGAATGTCGAGGGGATATCTTTGAATACACGGATCGCTTGAATAGAAGGTTCATAAAGGCAATGGTCGGTAATAGACAGGGTATCATATCCGTGCATACGATAATAGTGTGGTATAAAATCGACACTCTCGGCACCATCAGAGTTGTTTGTGTGTGCATGCATTTCTATCCTATATGGTTTTAACTCATACAGATCCTCAGAAACACAATAGAGCGAAAAAGCCGCTATCGCTTTGCTTTCATCTGTTTTCGAAAATACATGCAGGCTGTATATCTGTTCACCCGAGAACTTATATCTGAAAATCAATATTCCATTAACGTTTTTTACAATAAGACGATCTGTACAGATTTTTTCGATCTGCCATATAGGTTGTTCAACGCCCCTGTCGACCTGCCGATCAATCGGTATGATCTCTATTATATATTCATCATCTATAAAAGCAACATGCTGACCTACAGGACGTATCGTTATCTTTGACTGTTCATATTCTCTTACAATTCTTGGATATACGTCATAATATATCAATTCAGTATCCATTTCATCTTCTCCATAATATAATTAAACTTTTTATAACTTAAGCTTGTCTTTGCTTTTCTCTTGTGATGTATCTTTCAACCCTGCATGCTTACCATAATTCTGTACAATCATGTAATAATATTACAATAATCCGACTTTTGCTTTTAAATCTTTTCCCGCAGGCAATGTGACCAAGCGGTTTAAGGCATCAAATCTATTTCCATCCATGGCTTTTAGTTGATCTTAACAATATAAATCCGTTATCATTTTATTATTCATAAGCATAACTGTCTACTACAAAATTAAGATATATATCACATTTTCATATAAATGTTATCTTCACTATACCCACTTTATCATTAAATTTGTGCAAAGTATTTATTTAAATGACTAAAACTAAATACCGCTATATTATAACAACGGAAGCAATTGCAACACACCGTTATATCGAGGCGGGAGTAAAGGATTTTAATATGCAAAATCCAGAAATGAGCAACCCGTAAGCAATGCTCACCGCCTGATTAGGGAAATCGGTGTCCGTCACCTATAGAGGTTGGCCGGAGAACCGTCTTAGTTCTCGTTATATTCCATAAAAAAATGATGAAAAACGAGATTTTGTAGTTGAAATATTAATGGGGGTATATTAATATATTGTTCATATGATCCGGAGTAGTCTGAAAAAGCAATAGGAATTTTTAATTTAACAAAAGATGATGGAACCTTAATAGTCGAACAGGAGGTTATATATGGAAGAGAGTAATGATATGTTAAGAGTAAAAATGCTTGAGATCAGAAACTGTGAAGATAAATGGGGTTATTTCCCAACGATTTTTTGTCCATCATTCGGAACAATAATCATTTCAGGGCAAACGGGTGAGGATCAAATTCCTCCTGAAATTGCGCATGAAAAAAAATACTCTGAGAAGGAGAATCAGGTAGTTCGCTGTGAGGATTTTTTATCAAGACAGGATTACCCCTACGGGGAAAGCTGGATGATAATATCAAGAGACAGCGGAGCGAATTGGACGAATTATGGAATGCCTCCAATTTACGCTAAAACTGTTTTGAAAGATAAAACATGGTTGGGATTTGAATTCAATACTTATCGTAAAGTGAATAAAAATGATATGTCTTCTGCTGAAACGGTTATTGCCAGAGCATGGACATCATGTGACAATGGAGAAATCTGGAGAGGGCCTTTGTATATTCCTTTTTTTTCACCGAAACTCGACGGCAGCAGTTCCAATCATTCAATTGCTCTTCACAGGTCAATAATCGAATGTCCTGACAGTTCGTTATTGGTAACAGCTTATGGAAAATTGAAAAATGACAAAAAATACCGTACGATGGTATATCGTTCCATTGACAGAGGGAAAAGCTTTACCTATTATGCCACTGTAGGGTTGGATCAGAACGAAACGAGCCCGGAGGGGTTCGACGAACCTGTGATAAGTATACTTCCGAATGGTGATTTGATCTGTATAATGAGAACAGGAGGTTATTCGCCTTTATTTAAATCATATTCTTCAGATTATGGCGCTACCTGGAGCAAGCCCGAATACATAGGACAATCGGGTGTTTCCCCGGACCTGAAAGTTCTAAGCAACGGTATCCTTGCCTGCAGCTTTGGAAGGCCTGATGTATCAGTAATGTTCACTTCAGATGGCAATGGGTCATACTGGCCGGAAAAATCGCTTGTATGGCGCAATGCAAACAAGAAAGAGGGATTGGTTATTGGAAATGATTACTGGAGCTATGATGTTATCGGTACATGTGGATATACAGGGTTAGCTGAAATTGCTGCCGGAAAGGTTATGCTTGTCTTCAGTGCCCCCAAGGATCCATCGGATCAAAGCATTGATAATCCGTGGGAATTAGAAAAACGAAAAAAAATGACTATATGGATGATAACATATGAAGTAAAGATTTAATTTTCTTTCACTTACTACTAGAATTCAACACCTATGGTTACAACTTCGTAAAGACCCTTGTTAAAAAGTGCAAGGCAGTTATTTTCATCTTTTATCATAATTACACCCTGGTTGGGATAAACTCCTGTCTCAACTTCAGCATGCCTGCTCAAGTCCGGTTTTCTGATATTTCTTTCCTGCAGATAGAAAGGAACTGAGGTAAAAAATGTATCAGCAGGAATAAAGCTTGGGAACCGAACCCTTACTCTGTGTTCTCCTACATTGTTATTTATGAAAGTTTTGAACTCCAGCCTGGGGCTTCCCTTCTTCATGTCTATAAGGGTTGTAATTTTAAATTCCTTTACGTTCTCAACTCTTTCTATACCATTTTTACTCATTTTTTCAGGCAGATTCATATAGTGGGTTATTTTCCACTGAACACCAAGAGGCCCGTCATACTCAACAGAGAAATCAAATTTCCCATCAATGCTGAGAAATCTGGAATCTTTTAAAGGTTTCCTGTAATTCCAACCATCTCCTGCATCTGCACAATCCTCAAACACCATCATGGTCGGTATATTCCTTACCCGTATCTTTATTTAGAACATTAACCGATCCGTTATTTCCAATACTTGCTGACCTTCGCGTTATAATCATCTACCATTTTACCGACAAATTTAACCCGCTCAAGGTTACCTCTTGAGGATATTTCGTCCGATATGCCAAGAATCAGTTTAGGCGCAAAAAGCTCAATCACTTCCCTGGTCTGTTTTTCAAGTTCTTCAAGCGGATAAATATCTTCAAACAGCAACGCTGCAATTCCATCGAATAAAAATAAATCGTCTCCGAAAGCCTTTTTTACTTCTTTAAGCGTTACATCTCCTTGTGGCTTTGGTGTTACCGCTTCAATACCATCAAAGCCACACTCCCTTGCAAAAGGCAAAAGGGGCTTTGTGTCGCCATCCCAATGCGAAAATGTGAATTTCCCGTATTGATGCAACTGTTCATTTCTTTTTTGATATTCAGGAAGCACATATTTTTTGAAAAGATCTGGGGGCAGCATTCCGGAATGTACGTTATCACCATAGTTAACTACTTCTATGGGAGATTCATTAATCACTTCAATCAGTCTTTCATGGCTTTCAGACAATACCTGAAAATATTTCTCCACAGTTTTCGGATAGTCATATAAAGCAAATATACCTTCTTCCACACCCATAATGTCGATGTAAAGGTGCTGGATGTTGACCCGGGGCATGTATATGGCCGGAAGTCCCAGATCGCCCCATACCTGAAGTAGTTCATTATACTTATCACTGTCCCATTTCCAGGTACACCTTTCTTCAATCCACATCATGACCTTCATATCTTCATCGGTCTGCACCCACCATTTTTTCGGAAAAGTACCGTAATTTGATGTATTGGACGCTATAATTGTACTTACTTTCCCTACTGGTGTTTCCATGACATGTTCAGTTTCCAGATCTGATAGTTTATGTGAATATTCTTTAACCCTTTTATCATTCAATTTGAGAAAGCAATCGTTAAAACCATAATTTCTGTTTGAGCAGCCCAATTCTCTGTAAATTTCTGGCAGATTCATGCCGGTGTACGGCTGGGGCAGCTTCCCATCGTTGAAAATCTTATCCTCGTACCAACAAAGAATCCTGGGCTGCCAGATTATTTTCCCTTCTGATTTCCCTCTGATAACATCACGATGTAATTCTGTAAGATTCAAATTTTTATGATCCGTATTTCTGCTCTCCATGATTTACCCTATCCTTTTCTGTGTCTTGAGCATTGAAAAATTTCATTTTCTTAACTATAGAAGCGGAGGTCTTAGAAATTTGATAACCAGACCTATAATTTCAACACCTGCCGACAACTGTTGCTGCTCTTTACTTCCATCGGGTTCAAATTATACTCTTGCGGTTCCGTAATTGTCAATCCGCAGGATTGCTAAACCGGCCGGCTCACTGATAATATATCTCCCTTTCCCATCGTTACAGGCATATCGAACAGAATATGGGATTTATCTTTAGTAAAGTCAACTCCTCTATTATTTATCCCCACATATTTTACACTCCGGTTCTCTGCAAAACCCAGCTTGACCTTCCTTATATCAAGCTTTCCATAAAGCACTGTCAATTCCACCGATTGCGTCTTAATTTCAAATGTTCCCCATCCCGAATCCAGTGACCAGAAACACTTGAATTCTCCATCGGTTTTTAAATATACCGGGTTGAAACCTATCATCCCTTCAACCATATTAAACTCAAACCCGCTTAATGCTACGATCAGAGAGTAGCTTGCCATGGAGCGCGCATAATTGCTTCCGCACTCAATTTCATTCCAGGGGTTGCGCTTCTCACCGTCATAGCGGTCCCGGACAGCCTTTACTATTTCAATCCCCTCATTTACCAGACCTTCCTGTATCATATGCGCCGCAACCTGGTATTCGCATCCGCTCCAGGCCTCCTCGGCATAGGGAACCGGTACGACCGGTTTATATTTACCCTCAGGCCAATCGCATATCACAACACCGGCCTCGTCATTTAAAGCATATATCCGGCAGGGATTGAAATGATCTCTCATGCTCTTTTTGTAATTATACCGATAGATTGACTGAAGGGCTTTATACGTCCGTCCGCTGTCGAATATTTCACCAAGCCCGCAGATATTCGCATGCCACTGGGCTATTATCTGATCCACCATGCAGCCCTCTCCGGCCTGGTATTTTATCTCTTTTTCTTCATCGTTCCAGTATGCCCGCAAAGTGGAGCTGCCGCAAAGAGAACCTCCCTCATCATATAGTTCAAGTGCGGATATATCTTTTAAGTCCAAAGACTGATGATAATACCGGCCATTGAACAGATTATCCTCAACCCATTTTTTACCTTTATCATACAACTCATAATACTCCCGGGCTTTCTCCTGTTCACCCAGATATGCCGCTATTTCTGACCCGGCCTTGAGAGCTGCCAGGTAGAATCCGGTCAGCCATGAATTAGGACCGAAAAGCTCCATATCAAGTGTGTGATGCTGTCTTCCTTCAAGCACACCATCCCTGTTCCGGTCCCATCTGTCATTATTTGATTCATGCCAGGCAAAATCAATTGATTTTTTTACCGCTTCCCATAAGGATTTCAACCATTCCGTATCACCGGATATTTTCCAGTCCCTGTATGTCTTGATCACATCGCCGAACTGGCCGTCGGCACAGGGACGAAAGGCCGAACGCTTCCTTCCCGGGGGAAGCTGAAGCCTGAACGACATGGCGCCGTTATCATCCTGATTGTACCTGTAATTCAATTCTCTCATGGACCTCTCAAGCCGGGGAAATAAAAAAGGGAGAGCATAGGCATAATTCCATACATGTGTACAGGAGCCCTCACAACAGCCCTCAGTGCAGTTACAGCCTTCAAATCCGTAGAAGGAACCATCCTCAAGTCTCAGGCATGTCGGAGTTTTCAGTATGGATATATTTGCCGAAACCGCATCGATTATCTGTTCCGGTAAACTTGACGAAAAAAGAGCGTTTTTGAACGTGAGTGTTTCCTCATACAGCCTGTTCCAGTTTTTTAATGAATAACCGGCACTTTCGTCTGATGCTCCGTAAATAGTTGCATAATAATTTTTCCATGTCTTTATTGCTCCCTGTCCGCATTTATCATCTCCGCATTCACATTTTTCAGAACTCCAGTAATTATAGCAATTGGGGAAATTCCAGGTTATTATAAACCTTATGCTTCTTTTTTCTCCGGCAGGTATGGAAGCATGTGCCGCCAGTGAGCATACATCCCGTGTTTTTCTGTTGCCTGAGTCTTCATAAGTCCTGTTGCTTAACTTCCCGGGAGCGGTAAAATCTCTCCAGAAAATACCCAGGCTATCAAACCAGCCTCCCCGGTACCAATATTCCTGATAACTGGTATCCTTCCAGTCGGTAGCTGCGCTTATATCTCCCGCTTCCGGCTCATCACCATTGAACCTGCCGGATGAAAGCCTGATTATATGCAGACCGTCATCACAGTTTTTATATGTATTGATATTGCCTCCATCAGTAAAAGGATTACTGAGCGCTAAGCATACGGTATACTCCAGCGCCTCGCCGGTTGTGTTTTCAACTTCGGTTTCGAAAAATGCACCGGGTATGCTCGAATCTCTGTCATTCAACGGTATGAAAGGATTAAACGCGTTCACTTTAATCTGCCCGGGGAAATTATCATCTGAGAATTTCAGTTCAGCCAGAGGGTATTCTCCCTTAAATTCAACATCCTTAAAATGTGGAATTCCCGCAGTTGTTAATATCTCAGGCCCATGCCCATAACCTCCATGCTGAGTATTGCGTAAATTCCCCATGTAATGAGTTTGCAGGTCACCGTTCAACACCCGCGCTTCTTTTACCACTCCTTCGGATTGTGCTTTAACGCAAAAAAAGCTGAAGCCGTTTGTTCCTCCTTTATTAGGCCTGTTGAAGATCTCCCAGTCTATCAGCCTTCCGTTGCCGGCCAGTCCTATGCAGCCGGTGCCTATCCCTCCCAGAGGGAATGATATCTCTTTGGTCTTTGAACCTTTGTATACCAGCTCTGTCATAGCAACTCCCTTTCTTTAGCACTTTTTAACAAAAATCCGCGCATGAAAAATTTTCACAATCTATTACCTTTTCCTGTATTATTTTATAAATTCAGAATTGAAGGAACAAAACTTTTTTTGTATATAATCATCTCGTCATTGAAACAGTTATCCTTACGCGAAAGCTCATTATCTTTCCGGAATTATTCCAACCGCATCATATGTATTCCTGTTTCCCTCCATCCCAAACCGATAATTAACTGTCATCTCCTCTTTTTCACATGCCGCCCACCCAGTCGGGAAAGCTGGTATAACTGCTGACAACCGTACATCCGTCAATTCTTTTTACATTAGGGTTATTAAGAGGGCTTATTCCATCGGCATAAGCAGTGCTTTTTAATGTCAGGGCAACTTCGACCGGAGAAGCAAATTTAAAGGGTTTTACCTTATCTTTCAGCAGCATTGCCTTTTTAGCCCCTTCAAATATCATCTTTTTCGTATCCCCTATAGACAGGCACAAAGCCCTCTGTCTGCCGACACCTTTTTTTACTTCAACGGCTTCTATATTACCCAGCAACGTTTTAGCCTCATTACACAGTTTATCGTCTCCTGTCACCATTACTACAGGAACGCCTACGCTTCCCGCCAGTGCCGCCTCAACACCGATTTCACCTATCTCGGTCCCATTAACCTCCAATTTATACCAATCTTGACTTGACATTGTATGCTCAAGAGTTCCATGCAGTGTTCCTGCTTTCGCGTGATACGCAATTAAAAACATGACGTCAACCGACTCGTCAAGAAACGGCAGCCTGGGGCCATAATGAGGCGTCCCGTAAATCACCTTTGCTCTCGAATCAACGTCCATATGCGGCAGGTTAAATGAACCGTTGTGCATATCTGCAACAATTACTTCAACTGCTCCTCCGGCAAACGCGCCGTCAACTGCCGCGTTCACATCCGAAAGCAGCAACTGTCTTGCCTCTGTGAACATAGGGCTGTCCTTCCTGCACTGCTCCGCCGAACAGATGCCTGTCGCTCCTTCCATATCGACCGATATATATACTTTCATACAACCACCTCTTTCTTATTAATACAAGTCATTATAGCATAATATCTTCTTCTGTGTAATGTATCGCCTGACAGTTCAAATATCCCCAGCCGGTAAAAGAACCCGCTTCATGCATATCGGAGCCATTGGCATAGTACAGAACGGTAATAATATCTCCGTTGTCAAGCTGGACTGTTGAAGGATAACCAAGATCAATGTTAAAAAAGCCATCCCCGGCAAGAAGTACTTCTCCTGCTTTGTTCCATGACTTCCCTCCGTCATCGCTCAAGAGCGCTCCACATCCCATAGGCCGTATTCTTCTCCCAAACGTAAGCAGCAGCCTTCCGCTGGCAAGCACCGTAAGATCCGCAGGATGCTCTCCCTTTCTAGTAACCTGAACCGGGTCGGACCAGGTTCTCCCATTATCTATACTGCGCAGTATTTGAACATCTCCATTATCGGATCGTGCTGCAGCAACCATGGTTCCGTCATTCATAAAAGCGATTGCTGTTTCATTAAACCCGTGAGCTATAACGGTTTCATCACCCCATGTCTTTCCATCGTCTTTACTGCGTAATAAAACAGTACTGTTTCTGCCGGATTGGACATCATTTCTCAACGGCCCGTATGCGGACATATATAACATACCATCCGTCCCGGTAATAATTCTGCCATACGGTACGGTTGTCAGTAAAAACCCGGATGAATAATTCCCGGTTTCAATTAAAGTCAAATCGTTGCATTTTATGGTGTTTATAAAGGTCAGCGGTATATCCTTATCATTAATATCAGCGGGCATCCGGCCGGGAATATGTATCGGTCCGGTTATCTCATTGTTCTCATATATTACCGGTCCTGCTTTCCAGAAAGCAAGAACCAGTTCTCCCTTTGAATTGATTCCCATAGCCGGATTCCTGTAGTCCTCCCATCCCGGCGCAATTCTTACCGGTTCGGACCAGCTTTTGCCTCCGTCACCGGAAGTTGATACTGATAATGACGCATTAATTGATACATGAGTTCCGCCGGTTCTGAATAACACTGCCAGTGATTTCGGACCTGTTTTTACCAGGATCGGGAAATACCCCCCCATGGAACAAACAAGATATCTTCTTAATCTGCTCCTTTTTCCTATAAATATATCCGACTCACCGGAAAGATATACCGGTTTCTCCTGCGTTGCGGTATTCATATTCCTATCCCCTTTCAAGTCTTAGTGTCGCTATTTCAAACGGATGCATATCCATTCGCACATTTCCATCAATAATATCAAGCTTCTTTTCTTCTCTTTCCAATAAATTGACCCTGTACGCCTCCTTTATATAATCCGGTATTGCTACTATCGCAGGCCGGCTGCTGCCTTCCGTTTCAACCAGGCGTACCACAGCTGCATTCCCTTTCTCCGCTGCTTTAACACATGAAATGCGGATGCTTCCGGATATCACCGAGGGCATCACAGGCAGATCCATATTTCCGCGAACGGCATACAAGCCTGAATTGTAAATTTCTGCATCCTGTATGGCTTTCAGGTAATCACAGGGGTTTTCATATGCCATCAGCGCATATTCAAAGCTATGGGTGCCGGCATCTCTTATCCCGTCCCATTCAGTCATGGAATGCATTAAAGGTTCGTGTAAATAGGTCGGTATACATGGGCTTCTCAATACTGAGAGCAATATAACCGTCGAATCTTCTCCGTTATCCTCCATACTGTATGAAGGCAGACCCTTGTTGAGCAGCACGGCCAATCCGTTTGAGTCCGATACTCCCGCCCAGTTAATAGCGGGCCAGTCACCTCCTGCGCATAACCATCCGAAATCAGGTTTATATGGCTTCCTTTCAAGCACGCCATATGGAATCTCATAGAGTTGTTTTCCGCTGAACTCAACGGGCATGGCTATCCTGAGCCTGTGGTTATAGGTGTCCCAGAAAACCTCGGCTTTAAATTCTATCCTGTCCATTCCTTCATAAAGCGTTATATCGTATTTTATTTTTAAACCTCTTATCACATAACCGCTCGTATCTTCCGGCATAATCAGATAAGAAAGCCTTTCGTACCCGGCTCCCTTCCGTATTCCCGCAATACTTGTACTGTCCGAGAGCAGCGTCCTCTTCCTGTCTGAGCTGAGCGT
>CAZSVI010000106.1:0-13236 GCA_964610205.1 uncultured Oscillospiraceae bacterium | reverse complement strand
AAGATTCAAGGCCTTCTATATCCCCGGCAATATTGCAGGTAATTGAACCGGGTTTTTTTATATCGGATAAGTCTTCGTCAAGTGAGTCTATAAGGTAAATTCCGTTATTGGCAGCCATGCCCAGATTGCAAAAACCGGTTATTGTGCCGGGAAAGGAGGTTATGCTGTTTGTCAGATAACCTGCCTTTCCGCAGATTTCAGTAATCCAGTTTCCCCAGTTTTCCCATGTATCTCCTCCACTAAAGTTAAAATTATCGTTATCCCATTCTTTTTGCAATATAACAGAAAAACCGTTCGATCCGATTAATGCGTTTACATAATCATCATAATACTCCGCGTCAGGGCCAATTCCCTGAGCGATATATACGGGCTGGTATCCTTCCCAGGCCAGGGACACACCTTCCATCTTGTGCCCCGCCTCACCTGTCACCGGATCTTTTATCCTGAAGGTGGCGCCGTTGACAAGGACATGGCCGTTGATAACAATACGGGATTTCATATAGCTATTGTCCATACCGCCGCCATACCTGGGGGCTAAATTTAAAACCGCGCTGGATGTATCATGGCGTTTCCCGTCTCCCCCGTTCAAACCAAAAAAGTTTCCGTTTATGGCAATAAATGAGTTGGATCCGCTCAGTTCCACATCATCAAAGGTATAGGCGTCCCGTATGGCTACAATGGAGTCATTTGAGCCAAAAACCTGTATGCCCTGGGCGACGATATCCTTATCCACAACAATGGCGCATGTGTCTGAACCGTCATTATCATCAAAGGTTCCCGCACGAACCAGATTGCGTGTAAAAGCACTCCCGTTCTGTATATGCAGCACCGCGTTTCCGGCGGCACAGATCCCGCCGTTATAGTACTGCTCCATCCTTTTGGCCTTATCCAGCCCTGTGCCGAAGACATAAACATCTCCTTCTATTGTGGAAGTCTTGTCTTCCGTTCCATTCGCCAGAAGGTCGCCAAGAGTATACGCCGCGCCGTTAAGACGGAAGCGATCTGAAATCCAGACCGAAAAATTCCTTCTGGCAACCGCCTTTTTGCCATAGGATTTAAATATGCCATTCTCCATCTGCGCTGTCGCGGTAATTGTAATTGGGAATTCAAGCTTTTTCAGCCCTACCTTGCTGTAACCGCCTTCCCATGAAAAGTTCAGTGTTGCCTGGGCCTTATCCATCCCGTCATTCCCATATACGCCTATATTATCAAAATATTTGTATACCGCCGTGTTCATCTCATCATTCAGGCTGTCTATAATAGCGTTTATGAAGGATATTTCTCCGGAATAAACAATACCTCTGGACTTTGCATAACTTTCCTTTGTAATGACACTATCCAGATTGCACAGGCTTCTTTCCAGCGCCGATTCGGCGGCGAAATACGCAAGCTGGCTGTGGGCTTCCCCCCGTGCGATTGTAAACAACTGGACGGCGGAATATGCCACGGCGCCGCCGATAATCATTACAACAAGCGCCACCATCATAACCAGCGGAATTGTATTCCCCGACGTATCAAATATGAATGTTCTTATAACCTTTTTATATCCCGTATTCCTCATGGTTTTTATCACCATTTCTATCCGCCTGTTTTCGGATACACTTCAATGTAAAAATCCGCTATATATTCACCGGTACTCCGTTTTACAGCAATTTTGTACCGATCTACCGTGTTCCCTGTATCACCATATGAACCGGAATCGCAGTGAAACACGTCAAACCTGTATTCGGGATATCCTCCGCCCGAACGGTCAAAGACAAGTAAATCCTCATGATCAGTTTCCGTACCTGAAATTTTTATACCGGAATTTCCAATAATGTCTGCATTTTTTCTGGCCGAATCAAGCACGTTTTCCTTTATAACCCGAAAAACGGCGTTTTGTTTCAGCTGTTCACCGGACATTCTGGATGTTCTGGAAAGGGAGAACATAAGGGAAGTTATCCCCACCGAAACAATTCCTACCATCGCAATTGCAACCACGGCTTCAACAAGTGTAAACCCTTTATTATTCTTATAAAGCGTATTGCTGAATGATTTTTCTGCAATCAAAGGTATACTCTCTCCTTATCATTTCTTGCGATTATTTCATTTCCTTCCCTGTCCAACAGTCTTACACGGCCTCCGGTCTGTTCAAGCTGCACCCGCAAGTCTTTTCCCGAGTCGTTCATAACTTTAATGTTTACCTGCAAATTCTCATTTTCTTTTACCCGCGTGTCAATATCCGATTTTATATACATTGTGAAATTCCTGTTCGGAATATCCCCTGAAACCGTATCTGTTCTTCCGGCATCATCGGTAGACTGTATGGTATAGGAATGACTGCTCAGTGTCAGCAGGACATCCATCTTACCCGCTGTTGTTTTCCGTAGTCTTCCTTTTGAATTAAACATGGAAAATGTTTCAAAATTGAAGCCTCCATATAGATATCCCCTGTGGATTACGATAAAATCCGCGTTATCCATTGTTATAACTGACGCCGGAACAATTGTCTGCTCTTTAATACTGACTGTCTGGGGATTGGGTAAATCCGCCTCGGGCAGAGGCGCGTCTTCTTTTATAAATAGTGGGCTTCCGTCCCTGTTTTTAAACTCCTGGAGCCTTGAAAGACTATATTGGTAAAGATTATCCGCCGCGTTTTTGTCCAGGGAATAGAAAACAAGATCCATTGAAATACTAAATATTTGTTCCCCTGATGCTTTATCCGACGATGTGTCCGGTCTAATTCCGAACCCCGCAATCCTTACCTTCCTGGAACCGCCCTCGCAATAAGTGATAACCTCTTCCATTTCCGGATATGAAAAACTCGCGTTGAACTTTATCGGAAACCCGTAGTACTTTGTTCCGCCTTTTTCTGTCATTTCAGTGGGCTGTCCAAGAGAAATTTTTTCTATGGATGTATCCATCATCAAAGCCAGTTTTTCAATAAACTCAATACTGTCTGTCAGCCCGGCGTTGTTCATGAGGTATTCGCCAAGCCTATCATCAGCCACCGTCTTCGCGTCAAGCTCGGCGATAAAAGCATTAATGTTACGGTAATCCGCTTCCAATGCTTCCTTTTTCATCTGAACCGCATGCAGCGCCTGCTGTGTTTCCTTAATCTTTGGGATGGATGATAAAAGGACGAATTTTACAAAGGCAAAAACATAGATGACCAGGCCCAGAACAATAACCATGGTTTTTTCCTTTTTTTTCAGAGCCATACCTACTTCCCTCCCTTTTCCGATACCATGTATTCAACAGAGTAGTCGATCGGAGATCCGGCCTGCTCAATTTGCACGTTCTCGGTTTTACGCGTCAGCGTATGCAGCCTGTCCAGGTTTCCCATTAATTCGGCTACAGCCGTACCGCTGTCGGCCTTGCCTGATATCCTGAGACTGCTGCCGCTGTAATTGACCGATGAAAAAAAGCATCCCGAGGGAATGGCCTGCTCCACCATCAGCAGAATTTGAGAAGCCGGAACGCTCTTTGCGTCAATATCCTTAATAACAGCCTTTTTGCTGTCCACAGACAACACAATCTTCTCAAGCCGTGTTTTCACATCCCTGACCTCGGTATATTTTGCGTCATTGAGGCTTCGCTCAACCGCCGCTACTTGTCTTTCCAGCGTATTGACATAAATACCCGGTACAAACAGAATGGTCACACCCGCTAAAACAGCCAGAACGATTAATACTGCCTTAGCAGCCGAAACCTCTTTTTTCTCCTTCTCACCGGATTCATATTTTTCCATCATGGATTCACTGAAAAGAAAATTAATATCCTTCATGTGATTTCCTCCAAAACTTATAAATTTCTATTGATACATAATTTTCATATTATTTTGCGTGAAAACATATTTCCGTCGGACAAACCTTCACTGCTTTATTCAACGCACTTTTTACGGTGCCTTCAATGAGGCGGTGAAAACTATTTTTATTTTTTATATATCAGGCTGTACTGCGCGACAATGGGCTTTGTAACATTAACATTGTGTCTGCCTGTATTTGTGGGCACGGGCATAAGAACAACCGTCAGATAATCGCTTCCGTATATGAAGGTGCTTTCATCGGCCAAACCTTCAACCACCTTTCCGGAATTCAGATACAGGCAGCCATCGGCGGAAAAATTCCATTCACAGCTGCTGTCCGGGAAATACAGAGTTATTTTTTGGTACTTGTTTTCTTCCACAAGATCAGCGTCGTTTACCGATACCTTCACCGCGGCCTCAATATCCCTGTTCAGCCGTGTAAACGCGTCCTGCACGGTGAACTGCTGCCGGTTGAATTTTGAAAACGCCGTTGACGAGGATATATGAAAGCCCAGCATCTCGGTAACAAGCCCGGACACCATTCCGATTATAAGAAGAGCCAGCAGCATTTCGGTGAGGGTAAAACCTTTTTGGTTTCTGACGAACAGTTTCATTTTCATCATTTTTATCCTTTTGCCCGGGGGTAAACCCCCGGGCAGCATAACCTTTGTTTGCTATGGTGTCATAGTCAGAGATCCTATATCCACTGCTTCAACTTTTATAATCTGTGTAACTGAATCAATTGCGATTTCCCATCCACCCTTGCCATTCTGCTTGGGTTTAATATCTGCACTCTCAAGGAATGGTCCATATGTTCCATTCACGTCTTTTGTATCACCGGTTGAAGTTGTTGCCACGCTATCAAGCGTTGAGCCATCACTTTCAATTATAATTGTTTTGGATAACGCTGAAATTAATTCTGCATCATCTGTAACTACTAATGCACTTAGATCTGTATCGTTTGATGCATTCATATATGTCAGAATTGCCCTTTTGATACTCTCAGCTGTTTCCCTGTCTGCTCCGCCTTTGCTGGTTTCCAGTACGCCTCCGAAAAGTGTGATGGCTGTTCCCGCGATGACCGCCATAATCAGTAATGCTATCAGTAATTCCACCAGTGAAAAACCTTTGTTTTCCTTTAACAGTTTCTTCATGTTCAAAACCTCCAAAAAATAAATTTTTATTTTAAGCATTTTGCTTACACAATAATTGGGTTACGGCTATATTACAACAGCCGCTTCAGTTTTATATGCCCATGTTCTGGTACACGCTGATCATCGGGTACAGTATGCTGAAGATGATAAAGGCCACCACACCGCCAAGAGCTATCATAATCACCGGCTCAATAAAGGTCGTCAGTTTCTGTATCTTCACTTCGAGCTGCTCCTCATAAAAGCTTGCGGCCTTTTGCAGCGTAAAGTCCAGGTTACCGGATTCCTCTCCGGTTTTTATCATTGACAGAACCAACGGGGGAAAATACTTCATCTCACTCATGGCCTGGGTAAGGGATCTGCCGTGTTTTATATTGTCAATAGCCCCCTTCATTCTTTCCATGAGAACCGAATTAGACAGGATGCGCTGGGTTATTTCAAGGGACTCAAGCATCAAAACCCCGCTGGACAGAAGTGTCGCCAGCGCCCGGCTCAGCCTTGCTGTCATCATGGTTTTAATAAGGTCTGCCATAATCGGGACTTTCATGATGCATTTTTCAATGAGCTTTTTCCCTTTTTCGGTATCCGACGCGGCTTTTAAACCCACAACCAGTCCTGCTATCCCAAGAAGGAAGACGTACCAGTATGATGTACACGCATGGCTGATCTTAAGCATGATCTGTGTTATACCGGGCAATTCCACATCCATCCCCGCAAGGGCTTCCCCAAAGGTGGGAATGACATTGACCACCATGATCACAACCACAAAGATGGCGATGACGAGTATAACAATCGGATAGGTCATGGCGCCCACTATTTTCTGTTTCTGCTTCTGCTCTTTTTCAAAGTGGTCGGCCATGCGCGTAAAAACCCTGTCCAGCTGGCCGCTTACTTCCCCTGCCTCCACCATACTCAGCAGTATGTTCGGGAAGATTTCGGGGAAATACCGCATTACATTTGACAGCCCGATCCCTTTCTGGATATTGTTGTAGATATCATTCAGGCATTCCTTCAGTGTCGGGTTCTCGATTTGCTCCCTCAGTACATCCAAGGATCCGGCAATGGAAATCCCGGCTTCCAGCATGATGGAAAACTGCCGGCAAAACTGTGCCAGGTCCGCCAGCTTGACCTTTTTCTGGAAAAGACCAATCTGGGAAACATCGGTGATAAAGTTCTTTTCTGCAATTTCAAGGGGCGAGTATCCGTTTTTATTAAGCAGCTCCAGCAGCTTTTCCCTGCTGTCGACCTTTGTTTCACCTGAGTAAACAGCGCCTTCATTGTTTTTAACCTTATAGACAAATACCGGCATAGTGTCCTCCTGTTACAGTGCAACGCCCAAAGCGTTTACCAGATAGTTAAGCCTGTCCGTATCCAGATTCTGGCTGAACTCTATCCCTTTTATTTTTGCGACATTAATCCGGTAGGCAGGCAGATTAAGGTGCTTTTCGAAATAATCCTGTATACCCTTCATCTGGGAGCCTCCGCCAATGAGGAATATTTTGCTCGGCTGTTCCCCGTTGCAGCGGCTCAGGTAAAAATCGATGCACATCTTTATATCACTTATAATTGAATTCATTACTTTCTTGGCAGCCTGTGAACATACAAATTCCGTTCCCGCTATGGCGGTTTCGGAAATGCCGTACATTTTTTTATACAATTCCGATTTTTGAACTTCATTGGGCTGCATTGAAAGGTCTTTGAATATTGTACTGTCAATTTTGCTGCTTCCTTTCAGGATAACCCTGTTGAATTCCGGAGTTTTATTCTTGAGTATATTGATAATGGTTGTTTCCGAACCTAAATCAAACACAATATGCGTATTGTTGTTATGATTGTTATTCATTTTCTGTTTTACAGGGTTGTCCTTTCCGGTATCAATATCCAGCTGAAAGAATTTCGAAACACTGTTTGAAGGGATATCTACGGCTATGGGCTTTAACTTCAGGTCATTTATTATTTCTATGTAATTGTCTATTATCTTCTTCAATACAACAGTTATGAATACCTTGATTTTTTCCTCTCCGTTAACGGTTGTAACGCCCAGTATCTTATAGTCTATACGGTTAGCCTCCATGTCTACGGGGATGGTCTCCTTTATTTCTTCCCATATCTTTTTATCCGCCTGATCATCAGGAACACAATCTATCATAATGACTCTGGATATAATGTTCGTGCCCGACATAACAATTTTGGCTTCCCTCGCGTTGATATTGTTTTCACGCATTACCCTGTTAATCTCTTTAACAACGGCATCCTTATCGCTTATTGAACCGTTTTTTATGCATCCCTTCGGTGTATCCCCAATGCCGTAATTAATAACCGATAACGAATTGTTTTTGCTCCTTTTTACATGAGCGATCTTGATATATCGAAAACCGATATCTATTGTTATAAAACTGTTTGAAAAAAAATCCGCCATACCCATACATGCCTCCCCCTTCTTTTCAGCTAATTTCCAATAACTTTTTCAACGCGGCAGGATCTATTGAATACTGGTACGCACTCTCATGTGTAATTAGCCCCTGTTTTACCAGTGAAGCAATGCAACTGTCCATTGAGTGCATACCATGCTCACTTCCGGTGTGTATGCTGCTGTTAATCTGCACTGTCCTTGATTCCCTGATCATATTGGATATTGCAGGTGTAACAATCATTACTTCTGTGGCGACAGCACGGCCTAAATTATCGGCCTGTTTTATCAGTTGCTGTGAAATAATTCCCTGTAGTACTGTAGATAACTGGCTCCTTACCTGTGACTGCTGATGCGGGGAAAAAACGTCTATAATTCTGTCGATTGTCTTTGCCGCTCCGAGGGTATGCAGTGTTGAAAAGACCAGATGCCCGGTTTCCGCGGCTGTAATGGCAATCGATATTGTTTCCTGATCCCGCATTTCACCTATTAGAATAACGTCGGGGTCTTCTCTTAACGCCGCTCTCAGCGCGTGACTGTAGTTTTTTGTGTCTGCGCCGATTTCCCGCTGATTTATCATGCTCTTATTATGTTTGTATAAAAACTCTATAGGATCTTCAATGGTAATAATGCGGCAACGCCTTGTGCTGTTGATGTGGTTAATCATACCGGCCAGTGTCGTTGATTTACCGCTTCCTGTCGGCCCTGTTACCAATACAAGACCTCTCTGCTTTTCCGACAATGAATATAGTATTTCCGGTAACCCCAACTGATTCAACGACGGCACTCTAGTTGAAATGACCCTGAAAGCTATGGCAAATGTACTTCTCTGTCGGAAGGCGTTAACCCTGAACCTTCCCATTCCGGGCATCATGTATGCAAAGTCTATCTCTCCATCTTCTTCCAGAACCTCCATCTGTTCTTTAGTGAGACACTGTTCCACAAATTGATTGCAGTCTTCTTTTGTCAATATGCAATCATCCAGGAAGAACAATGAACCGAATCTACGGATAACAACAGGTAATCCTGTACAAATGTGAAGGTCGGAAGCATCATTCTCAATCGCTTTTTTTAAATACTCTTCCAGATTCATTAAAGTCTCTCCTACCCATTGATTGTAACAACGCTCATCATTTCTTCCAGCGATGTAACCCCTGATTGAACAAGACGCGAACAACTGTCTGCCAGTGTTTTCATACCGTTTGTCAAAGCCACCCGGCTCAAATTTTCCGATGACGCGTTCCGGGATATCAGTTCCCTTAACTCGTTCGATACCGTTAATATTTCATAAACAGCTATTCTTCCTCTGTATCCGGTTCCGTTACAGGCGGGACATCCCGCAGGTTTGTAAAGTTTTGTTCCTTCACCCGCCTTCAGTATTTTCATTTCCTCTTCATTTGCCTCGTACTCTTCCTTGCATTCGGTACATAACCTTCTCACCAGACGCTGGGCAAGAATACCCACCAGGGAAGACGCTATCAGAAACGGTTCAACACCCATATCTTCAAGTCTGTTTATGGAACTTACGGCATCATTGGTATGCAGCGTGCTTAAAACAAGATGCCCTGTTATGGCTGCACGTATGGCGATTTCGGCTGTTTCACTGTCACGGATCTCACCGACCATGATAATATCCGGATCCTGTCTCAAAAAAGAACGCAGGGAACTCGCGAAGGTCAATCCGGCCTTTACATTAACCTGAACCTGATTAATACCGCGAATAGTACTTTCAACCGGATCCTCGACAGTCATAATATTGACGTTCGGTTTACTCAGTTCACGGAGGGCGGTGTATAGTGTTGTTGATTTACCGCTTCCGGTGGGGCCCGTTACTAAAACTATTCCGTGGGGATGCGACAGAATGTTGTTGAATTTCGCCATGTCTTCATCAGAAAACCCCAGTTCGGTTTTTGAAATATTAAATCCTTCCTTGTCCATTATCCTGATAACAACTTTTTCACCAAACATGGTGGGCAACACCGATACACGGAAATCATAATTTTTATTATTTATTTTAAGCGCAATTCTTCCATCCTGGGGAAGACGCTTCTCTGCGATATTTAATCCGCTTATGATTTTTACCCTGGCAACCAGAATCTGCTGCAGTTTTTTATCGTGTTTCATTACTTCCACCAGCTGCCCGTCTATTCTGAACCTGACCATGACGCAGTCTTCATAGGCTTCAATATGAATATCACTGGCCCTTTTGTCCACGGCGTTCTTGAATATCATGTTAAGCATTCTGACAATAGGGGCATTCTCTATGTCACTGATCTTGATGGTACTTTCAACCTGTTCCTTCTTCTGTACCTCAATTTCAATTTCTTCCCTAACTTTTTCCATTTCCACTTCGAAGTCCACCGGAACTTCTTCAGTTTCATCATCGGTTTCAACCGATCTGGTCTCGCCCTGTTTGTAATATTCTTCAAGGGATTTTTGAATTAATTCAGCATCGGCTAATAAGGGTTTAATCTCAAGTCCTGTGGCAAGACGAAGGTCATCGATTGCGTACATGTTCATAGGATCACTCATAGCAATCATTAATATATCATCCTCTAATTCCACAGGGATGAGATTATGCATATAAGCGATTTTACTGTTAACAAGTTTTATTACTTCCTCAGATATGGCTACATCTTCCAAATTATAGTACGGCACGCCATTCTGTTCTTCCAGAACATCATATAACTGGTTTTTAGATATGTAACCTTCATTTACCATAATAGAACCTAAAACTCCGCCGCTTTTCTTCTGAATTCCAAGCGCCTTATCCAGCTGGATTTCATCAATAACTCCGGATTCAAGCAGCATCTGGCCTATTTTTTCTCTATATATTGTGCCGTCTTTTGCAGGTTCTTCTATATTTATATTGAAATTCCTTTTAACTTCACCTTTCGCATTACCCGAAGCGCCTTGATCCTTTTTCTCATCTTCGGGCATAAAAGCTTCATCTATTTTTTCTTTCAATTTCTCAAATTCAACAAAAACAGGTATAACTTCAAGGGATGATATAAGGCGGGCACTGTCTATGGCAAAAATGTTTTTGGGATCTTTCATCGCTACAGTCAATGTATTGCCGTTCTTTTCCAAAGCAAGCATCTGAAACTTACGGGATATTTTTTCACCCAATATCATGGGTACGCTTTTATCTTCGATGTCATAACCGGAAAGATCCAGAAACTCTATCCCTTCCGCTTCAGCCATAGCAGACAACAAATCAGACTTGTCCGCATACCCCAAATCCACTATAATATCCTGTATGGAGGCATTGCTTACTTTCTCACGTGAACGCACATCTCGTATTTGTTCGGGCATCAGTATTTTCTTTTCCAGAAGAACCTGTTCAAAAACATTGATATCTGTGCTAACTGCCATATTTCTTCACATATCTCCTAAAATAAATTTTATAAAATAATACTACTTCACCTTATATTGCACCTTCATTATGGTTATATTGTATTTCTTTTACGTACTTCTACATATCAGTCTTTCTTCACATTTCACTGTATCATTGGGCCTAATTTCCATATAGGACCCTGGACCGTATGAATATAAGACCTTCCTACTATACTCATTACGACATAAGCGGTTTCCTCTTTATGAAAATGTATTTATTTTGTATTCTTTCCGAAATGATGAGGAGAATAAGACAAAAGACGATTTAGCAAAAGACTATAAATGGACATACACAAATCTTTTTTATGTAAAGTGCTTTCGCTTTATCCTCTGTCGTTATATCAAGGTAAATTTTGTGACAAGCTTGTCATAAGATTTATTATGACAAGCCAGTTCTGATTTAAATGAACAAAAAATTAAATGGGTTTTGGCTCGCTTGATACAGCATTGATACCGGGATGCCGGTGTGAAGAATGTTTGTACATCCTCACCTCCAACATCCCCAATGTATCAGTGTCCAGTCTCCAACTAACAGAGTAATGGGATATACAAGTTAAGTTGTCATATAGGACATCATCTATGGATGATCCGGTTTAATAATACTTGATCGGACCTTTTACGGAAAGCTCCTCATTGGGGGGCGCTCCGATGAGATTGTTTGTCATGAATATATTCTCTTGCCCATCTTTCTGCCAAACCGGTTCTTCATTGGTAAAATAAAACCAGTTATTGGAAATATACGCACCGTCACGGGGAACGCCCCGGATGACAACACACGTAGGCATCGGAGAACTTACACACATGAATGTGTTGTTGTAGATTTTAATTGTATCTCCTGCAATTGTCGTCCCGCTCCCGGAATCATATTGGCCATGCATATCAAAGTTGTGAGGAGAAGTTGTGATCCAGTTTGGACCACAGATATTGTACCTTGCCTCATACCCATCCCCGACAACCCCGGTTCCGGTGATTGCGTGGCGGCAGTAATCGAAGTAATTCGCCTCGATCAGAGCTACTCCGCCGTTGGATACACAAATACCGTATCCATAACCAGCCGTCTGATTGTGGTGGATATCATTGTGGTGAATGTACCCACCGGTCCGCATGTCTGCACCTCCTGTGCCGTTAAGACCAATTGCAGCATTACTCCAACCAAAGAGTTCACAGTTGTCCACTTCGAGATTCTGGTAGTAGCTGGACATACATATATTTGTTTTTGAAATAGAACTGGTGGTCTTGTGCGGCCCTTCAAGTCGAAGACCGGTAACCCTTACGTTTTCCCCGGCGATATAAAAAAGCCGGGTTCCTCCCCTTGACGTATATATTCGTCCGCCCAAAGATCCGTTTTCACCGCGGTTGCTTGCAAGAGTAACCCCTGCCGGTATCTGTGTATCAGAAGTTCTGTACATATCGATGTTCGCATATTCCTCAACATAAATGATATCCCCGGACTGCGCACTCTGCAGGGCTGTAAGTAACTCGCTCTTTGTGTCGACGATGTAATCCACATCGGGGTCGTTTCTGCTGATGATATCCGTATAACCATCACCTCCGCCTATAGGATTACCGGTCGGGTTTGCTGCATCCGCCCCGTATTGAGCTACAATAGGGTCTATGCCGATATCTACATGCATAGCAACATATATGTTTCCCTGAAACGGATAGTATGTTCCAGATTGATGAGTAAACTGATTCCAGAATTCACCGGAGGCACCAGGTGGCAGTGGTGTTTCGCCTATCCACAATTGAAAATCTTCTACGACGAAGAAATCATCGTGTATATATAACATCACTCTTGCATAACCATTATCATACGTTAAAACAGCAAATCCAGCTATGCCGCCATTTTCCAAAATATTATCGTATGCGGAGGCATACAGATCCAGATAGTATGTTCCTTCACTATATGATCCATTTGTCCACCCCCAATTAGAAAAACCTAAATCAGTGAACGGAATAGCATCATCGCCTCCATAAATCCAGGCATCATCATACCAGTATTCCGTAGCCATCGCAGCAGGAATACTAGAAAACGCCAGAATCCCAACAATCAATACTATTAAGGCTATTCGCAAGTATCTTTTAAAACCCATTTAAAAAACTCCCTTCTTTTAATTATTGAATTCTTATCAATCACTAAAACATTGGTAGTAGCTAATTATGTAATCACTGGTACCCGTATCCCCATCACTTGTTGGTTTCCATTCTATCGTTACTTACTATTACTATTACTGTCAATATTTAATATTTGACTATTGTATTTATAAAATGATAATACCTATGTTAAATATTTTTTTGGATTCTGATATTTTGATATTGCAATCATTTTTTTATAAAAGAAAACCTGGTGGAGGTAAGAAAAAAATTATTGAAAGAGTTGAAAATATTGATGAAGTATTTCACGAGATTCTAAAGTATTGTCATACCCAATGGTATCTATATAATTCCTCTAAAAAAGTTTGTTTTTTTTTGCAAACTTTTTCGCTCTAAGC
>CAZSVI010000105.1:0-13387 GCA_964610205.1 uncultured Oscillospiraceae bacterium | reverse complement strand
TTCAAGTATTATTATAGTGCCTTTCTGCGTGTCCAGCAACTCCACTATACTTCAATTCACGTCTTGCAAGGCAATGAGCCCCACTTTGAGCGTAGGCAACCATGTCGTTAAAATCGGAGGAGAAAGCGGGATCAATTGTTACCTTATCTTTCTGAGCCACTGTACGCTCAACGGTGAATGTTTTACCAGATATGCTTTGGATTATAGCCGTAATTTTTGCTTCTTCAGGTTGGTTGCCAATATGCGGACCGTGCTTTGCTGTCGACACGTCGCCAGTGCCCTCTCCAGTTAACCTCGAAACCTCACCACGCAAAAGGAAATCTACCGCGTCAACGACAGCGCTTTTACCCACGCCATTTGGGCCAAAGATAACGGCGTTTTCTCCATTGAGGTTTAAGTTGAGATCTACAATTCCACGGAATTTTTGGACATGGAGGTTAAGTATCTTCATCGGCCGTACCTCCAATACTTTTGAGTATGCTCTCAGCCATCTTATCCGCTTTCAGAGATGATGAGATTGTCGTTACGATACCATTGATCTCGTCCTCTGAAAATTTTGAAGATCCAGATACGGCATTCATGAAGGTAGTTTTTATTTTATCTTGGATAGTCTGTTCATCCATATTTTTATCCCCCACAATTGAACCTACCATAACGACACAATTTCTATATTTGTAATGTTACTTTGATTATCAGGTATTAAAAAAGTTATGTAAGTAATCAACCACGCGCTGCTCTACCTGCTCAGCTGTGTATTGGCATGGTTTTAAACGTGTTGCCCAGGCACGACCTGGATGCAAGCAGTCCCATTGCGGCATCATGCCATTATATCTGCCACTACCGGGATCGTGATTTCCGAACCCGTCAAGCACACGGTTCCATACCGGCTGGAATCTCTCAATGAGCAAAGACTCCGTAAGTGGAATCCAGATATCATCCACAACGAGAAAACGGCAGAAAAAATGGCTAATATCCAAATTGGTGGCGGCCGATATTGATTCCCCATGCTCCGCAAGCCTTTTTTGAAGAGCTTGTCCATGGTCAACCTCCAGACCTAACCCACCTTTACGCGCTCCTGCCGGAACCGCCTTACCTACATAAACCGGGCAACGGAACTGGTTATCCTGATTGATGGCGGCAAGTTCTCTATAACCGGAAAAAGGGCCGGTATAATACAAAGCATATACACCCGCCCCTATAAAAGGTTCGGGTGGTATGGGATGAACGTCTGTCGCGAGTAATGCTTCGGCGGCGCTTTCGCCGAGGTGTTTTTTATCCAGTGGATTAAACGGCTTTATAACCGGAATGTCGTTGTTTTTCATACTCATTCAACCTCTCAAGTTGGTGATAAACCGAGCTGCCAATGATATTGGCCAGCTGTACGGGTACCGCGTTTCCGATTTGCCGCATACTCTCTGTCCACGAGCCGTGGAAGATATATTCGTCAGGGAAGGTCTGCAGCCTTGCGCTTTCTCTAACTGTATAATATCTGAGCGAACCGTCATCCAACACGATCATATTCTCGCCCCCTGGAACACCGTGATCTCCAGCTTTCAGGGTTTTTGACGGTTCGTCCATGACGCTTCCGGAGTGTCCTGGGTACGGTTTGGCTCCGGCTCTGAATTCGTGATTTTCAAATTTGCTGTTTCTTTGGCTCTTCCGGGGGTCTGGCAATCCGACAAAAGCATCGCGCACGGTTTGCCACCGGCCGAGAAGCTCTCCACGTTCCGTTGCCTTCCGAGTCCTCAGCCGCTCCGTTTCTGATATCGTCGGGCGTTTCGCCTCAGCTATTTTGTGTTCTTCCCAATACTCTCCGCTTATCCATTTGGAGTACCGCAGAGCGTCCTGTGAATGCGTGGCGTCCGGGAATGACCAGTTGGCGTTCAGGTCGTTTCGGAATCCGACGATAATCACACGGTGTCTGGACTGCGGGACGCCATAATCGGCGGCATTAACCAGCCGGAAGACAACGTTATATGAAAGTCCGTGGTCACCAACGGATGTATGGTATTCCTCCAGTGCCTTCAGGTGTTCGAGCCACGTCATTCCATCCTTGATTGTCACTTCGGGATGAGACAGCTGCAGGATGATATAGTTAAAGTATGTACTGAACGACTTTCTCAGCAACCCCTTTACATTTTCAAAAATAAACGCTTGTGGCCGCAGCTCCCGTACAGCTCTGACAGCTTCGGGGAACATATCCCTTTTATCGTTATATGCCTGATGCTTGCCGCCTAAAGAAAATGGCTGGCAGGGAGGCCCTCCGGCCACTAATTTAATGCCGTCACCGAAATCGTCGTAATGCACCAATTTCACGTCGGTCTGGATGACATTCCAGTGTTGGACAATGGGATAGCCCTTTTCAATGTTAGCCTTGATATTGTCGCACGAGTCCTTATCCCAATCGAGTAAGGCCCGATGGTCAAACCCCGACTTTTGTAATCCTAACGCAAGACCTCCGGTCCCACTGAACAATTCAATTGAGCTATACAATACGAACACCTTCACTTTCTGAGTATCTGTATATTAACGGCTGACCGTATTAATCCTCTTCAATTTCCATGATATCTGAAATATCGCATTTCAAGGCAGTGCAAACCTTCAGGAGCACGTCGGTGGTGACGTTTTCGTTTTTCCCCAGCTTAGCCATCGAAGCCGGACTTATACCGGATAACTCCCGCAGATCCTTCTTTTTCATATTTCTATCGATAAGGAGCTTCCACAGCTTTTTGTAGCTGAGCGCCATGCTTTCACCCCGTAAAATTCATTTGTTTTAGTATATCACTCGGAGGGATATTTTTCAATCAAATAATTCGCGGGTGTGAATTAAAAATTCATGAATTAGGGGTCTTTTTGGCTTGTATGTTTTGCGGTCAATACGAACAGAAAAGGCGGAACCATTTTGACAATTTTGCTTCTTATATGATTTATCGGGGCATAAGTGTCAAAAGCGGTTATCATTTCTTAAATGTAATGCGTAGCTTTCCATCCTGTTTAACCTTGATGCGTTCTATCAAAATCCGCGTAAGCCTATCGTCATATCGATTGGCAGGGAGGAAGAAGTCTTTTATCGCTCTTGCCTTGACATTCCTGTTAATCGCGGCGGTAATCATCTTGTAGAGAGCATCCTCATTGAGCGTCGGAGAATTAGTACAAAACCGGTTCCCATTCATAAGTCTGTTTTTACAGCGCCATACTGCTTTAGATTTACCTCTCCTCGCGCGTGTCACCCTGCGATAGGGATATCCGCATTCGCCGCATATCATGATGTTGGATATCGCGTACAGGGCGCTGTATTTTTGTTTCAGCGCGCTTTCCCCAAATGACATATTGACTCGCCTGAGCTTTTCATCCTGAACGCTTTGGAATAAATCCGCGGAAATAATGGCTTCATGATTGTTCTTAACGTAGTATTGAGGTACGATGCCTTTGTTGATTACCCTCTTTTTTGTCAGAAAATCGATAGTATAGGTTTTCTGGAGCAGGGCGTCTCCCATATATTTTTCATTACTCATCATTTTGATGAGGGTACTGTCCCGCCACTTGGAATTCCCCGTAACTGTTTTCATGCCTGAGTTTTCCAGCGCCTGACATATTTGAGTACAGCTTCGCCCTTCCATATACAGCTGGAAAATCATTCTGACGATTTCGGCTTCTTCCGGCACGATAACCATCTGACCGTTTTCGTCCATGGTATAACCCATAAACTTTTTATAATTTACATGAAAGACGCCTTTCTCAAACTGCCGGACGATACCCCATCGTGTGTTCTCACTTATATTCCGGCTTTCCTCCTGCGCCTGGCTGCTTAAAACCGTGATCAGCAATTCGCCAGTGCTTTCCAGTGTGTTGATACCTTCCTTTTCGAATATGACTCCAATATTCATCTCTTTGTGCTTTCGGATGAACAGTAAGGAATCCACCGTGTTCCGGGCAAAGCGGCTGACAGATTTGGTGATCACCAAATCAATTTTCCCGGCCGCACAGTCATCGATTAAGGCGTTGAAATCATCGCGCTTTTTGGTATTGGTGGCGCTTCTCCCATCATCGGCGTATATGAATTATCTTGATTAATATCGCAAAGGTATTTAGATTTTTTTCTCAATAAATCTGGATTGATTATTCAATTGATAATCTATATTGACTTTCTCCTTTCTCTTTCTTTCTATCCAGCTCTTTATTCACGTAATTCATATGCCAACAAAGTTTCTGATAAACCCGATCAGAATATTTTCCATCAAGTTCATTGACCATTAATCGAAAGCCGCTTTTAAGAAATCTTCCTCCAAAATGCTGAATGTATAGGTAGTTTAGAAAATAAATATTATCAAAATCTTGACTAATGTATTCCTTTAATCCATCGTTACCTTGTAATTCAAAAAGAATATTGTTGTCAATTACTACCCTTGGAAATATAGCAACACTATTTTCTAGTTCATATGTCCTAAGTAATGCCTGTCCCCAAACCATAGTTTCATCTATATACAATTCACCGATAGAGAGTCCACCTCTGACCAGCCATCCAACACAATCTTTAACTGATGTACACTGGAAGTTGGATACACAATTCAACAAACATTTTATATCCTGTGTTCTAGCTTTCGTTTCATTAGATAATTTCTTAGCAATAATTATATTATCTGAAAAAATTTTAAATTGTATATCTTTGTATCCTTCCATATCTATTCCTTTAGAAATATCCATATTAAAAGTATATAAGTTGTGCAGTTTATTCATTGCAATTTTCTGGGCATTAACGTCGTTTTTCATTCTAGTTGTGACACCTAGTAAGTCTAAATATGCCACAATATATTCAGCTGTTTCTCTATCATAGTTATCTGCATTTTCATTTATCATCATATTATCACCCCCCGTATCATCAAAGCATAGAAAAACTGAAGCTAACAGCTACCAACGATATAATTCCCTTGGAAAGTGCAAACCAGAAATACCCGCTTCTTGACATATCGAAGAGAGAATCTTGATAATTTCTTCTCTTGTTAAATCGAACCATGTCTCAAGCTCACGATCATAAAAGCAATAAATTACTTCACCTTTACCGTATGTCGAGTAAAGATTTTCGTTTTTTGCAATTTTCAATCGTTTTCTTAGAGCAATTAACATATCTGTGATCGTGTTCAGTTTTTCTCTCCAAGCATGATCAATAATGGCCGACTTACCCTCTGATTGTTTTATTATCATGCCGTCTCGTGTGCGAAGAACACCGGTATTCAGCGCAATTATTGTATCTTCTATTGCTTGATCGAAATCTTCCATTCGGCCTTCCTGGCTAATTCGGTCTTGAAATGCTGGCCTATCAAAGCATTGTACATAGAAACGAAGTAATTCTTTGTCTTTATTATTTGTGTTTACTGGAGAGGAAGATTGTAGCTCTGCTATTGGAAGCCGCACAGCATATTCTTTCCAAATGTAAAGGAGGTCAACATTATACCTAATAATATCGTCATCAATTAACTTGGAGCATGACTGACATAACCATATTCCATTCTCTGCAGATTTACGTTCTTCCGGTGACATTTGTGGATCATATCGGGGACCCCCGATTGCAGCGGCGCATATATGAGATGCAACTCCGATGATTGTTATTTCTTGAGGATCGTCATTTGCTCCACGGGTTGACTTTCTACAATCAGGATTACTGCACCGCCAGCCGACTCGATTTCCAAGCAGATCTTTTATTTTCTGAGGGAATTCATCCCTGTTGTTCGCCATAAATTCATCCCCCTTTCGCTTGATTATCCAAAAACAATCATCACTATAAGATTATGATTACCATATGGTTATAAGTATTTATATATTGGCGTTTCAATTATTTTTGCATTTATATATGCGAAAATATCGGTATCACTTGGTTCCAAACAATCATTCAATATTTCTCGACTTATTCCTGTTAGTTTTATTATTACGTTGTCACTCATACCATTCAGAATTAGCTGCTTTATACCATATTTTATAATGCTTGTGATATTTGTTTGTCCTAATTGGCTTTTTAAAAATGTAGGCATGCTAGAGCTAGATGTTTTTTCTCCCCATTGTGTACCATCGAGAGTAAGAAATAGAAATCCTTCTTGCGTATCAAAACCTTTTTCTTCAAGTACCGACTTATATTTTCTAAATTGTTTCGACAGTATTAAAGGTAGTCTTATCATATAACCGTTTATCATAAGCGTATTATTTTCTACATCTAAACCGCTAAACCTCAATACACGTGCAACTCGATATGTAATTCCTAAAAACAACATCAGCTTAATACATATTGCTGCCGTCATACGTTTAAATCCAATTCTTTCATTTTGTTCAGTATCTGAATCAAGAGTATTATCAATTTCATTATTGCACCAATCTAGTAGTTGCTTTGTTTGTTCTTCAGTAAGCATGGAAAGTGATTCTTTTTCTAATAACTCCTCACAGTTATTAATATATTCTGTGCATTGACCCAAATAAGAATCTTTGCGGATCGAAGGTGCACCAAGTTGATTTTTTAAATCTGTATTTTCTATATCTGTTTGCGATAAAATGTACTCAAATAATTGTCCTATCGCGCTTATATATTTACGTGCTGTTTCTTTTTTTTGAAATTGTCCGATATTAACATAGTACTTTAAACTTTCGAGAATACCTTTTGTAGACATACCTTGAAGCGTAAATTTACTATAAAAGGATGCACCCGTTTCTTGTGTTTCAATGTAATTAATGAAGTTTTCTACATCGTTCCTGTAATAATTATTATTGATATCAAGGAATTTTCCTTTTAATAATTCTATTTCTTTCTTCATTTGAGTCCTCCTGCTTGTTTTATCTGCTTTTAGTGTAGCATAGCAGTATAAATTGTTCAATAACAAAATAAAATTAATGTTTTATTATTATATTGTAATTTATTGCTAGCATATCTTCGTATGAAAGTCTGTACTAATATGATCGATCCACTAATAGTTTGAGTGCCATTAGCGCTCTCTCAGAAAATCCTAATAATAATTTTCTTGCTACTTTTATGTTAATTTTTAATTTGTCTTCCTTGAAATTCCCGATGTCATCTATAAAAAGGGCAAAAAAAACGGGCCGAAAAATGCACTTTTTCAGTCCGTTTTTTGCCCATTTTTCGCCCAGAAACCACTACATATAGTGGTTGTTATGCTTCATTCGCCATCATAACCACTATTCGTCATCAGAATTACCGTCTCAACATGACCCGTCCACGGCAACATATCTATTAGTTGGATTTACTGGCATTAAATTAATTTCTGATAGATGGCTCAGATGATGAATAAATTTATTCGAGTGCATCTATGGAAAACGGGCTTTCTGAAATTTCTATCAGAAAGCCCGTAAACCCGTATGTTTTCTGGCCAAAACAGCCTTGCATCTATATTGACCAGATTATTTGGCGTCCCGAGTAGGAATCGAACCCACATTAGTAGAACCGGAATCTACTGTCTTATCCTTTAGACCATCGGGACAGATACTGAATACATTTGTTATGGTAATCACAGAAGGGGTGTTGCCGCTTCCAGATAAGTTAATTATACCCCGATTCCGATTTTTTTTCAAATCATTTCTCTATGAAGTTTTTTCTAAAGCTTCAAATAGCCTGTAAGCGCCTCTGATTAAAAAATGAATCGCCGTTCCTGAAAGATTTGCCCACAAGAGCATTACGGCTGCTATTATAAGTTTTTTGGAATACTCCAGTTTACTCTTGACACTGACCGTTCGCAGCATAATTCCCAACTGCCAGTATATCTGCGTATATATTAATATAATGATTATAAAAACAATCATCCGGGATAAAAATGGAGTACCTGAACCTATATTCTCAAACTGCAGTCCAGTTGGTGTCGTAAGCAGCAGGATGGGTAAAAAAACAATGTGGGAATATGCGTATGATTTCATCAGTACTATATTAAATCCGGGAGATATAAACTTCTCGCCGCGCTTTGCCAGATATCGGCAAAAGTCCGCAATGGGCCATGCAAAGCAAAATACATCCAACAGACCGATAAACACGGCGCAAACTGTAAACAATAGCAGCTTGAAGGGAACTCCGGGATCGCCCGTCAATAGAAAATCGGTAAGTATGGAATCGGGTGAAGCCAGCATATCAAAAAAACCAACGATAACAACACCGGGTATCAGCGTCAAAGCCACATTACTTAAGCGTTTATGCCAATTCCGTGGCCACAATAACAAGTCCAGGTCGCTTCTTGAATATTCCATCTGAGTTCTCCTGCTTAATTTAACGGTTATACATTTAAAATAAGTAAATGCCTTTATTTATTTTAAATGTATACAGGGTATATGCGTCATTTGATTTTGCCGTAAGAACCTATTAAAAAGAACATACAGGAATTTCGGAAAATCAGTTTTCATTATAGCATATGAAAAAGTATTAGTGCAATAAGTTATCTTTATTGTTTCAGTTCTGAGGAGCAAATTAATTGTACCCGTTGTGCTGGTTAGTCTTTGGAGAAAAGAAACAAGCGATGAGTTGGCATATACAGATTTACAAAATATTACACGTCACATAAACTTGCTATTTATAGTTGTAAACAATTTACGATTGTAAATTGATAGAATAGAAGGAACCACTAAAATCTTTCCAAGGCATATGGAATATGAGTAGGCTTTTCGTGAGGGTATTTCAACCTTCTTAAAGGAAGCCGGGATATTTGTTCATTTTACACATACCCATGAAATTTCTTCAGGCATGGTATCAGCCTTCCTGTTAAAATGTGTGAATTCATTCAGCTAAAGATGACATCGGTGCTTCATATGGAACCTCTACCTCACTGAAGTTTGTAAACCGAATCCCCACTTAGTCATTTCTCCGTTTCTTTTGATTCTGATTCTTCTTCAGTTCCTTCGCTTATCTCCTTAAAGGCTTTCTGAAACTCTTTTACGGTTTTTCCAATAGATTCTCCAATGGAAGGTAGTTTCTTTGGGCCAAATATAATTAAAGCGATTACAAGGATTAATATCAGTTCAGGTACTCCCAGGTTTGGCATGAAAAATTCCCTCCTTTATATGATTATCCTGCATTTCACACTATATCCATTGCTTACTTTATTGGAATACAGGTACAGATCTTGTTGCAGGTACAAATGGTTGTCCCTTCGGAACCTCCTTCCACCGGTTTAATGGGAGATGTTCCGGATACACAGTTACAGGTGCAGATTGCCCCAGGCGGCAAAGAAGACCCACAGGGAATCGTGTATGTGATCATTTGTCCTTTTTTATCCTTTATCGTATATTGTACTGCTTTTTCTTCTTTATACAGGGCTGCCGGATCAAACAAACAGTTAATCAATCCGCCTGTTAAGGAATCATATAATTGAATCTGGTGATATTCGGTTCCTACCACAAAAAGATCATGGGTTTGTGATATAGCTACGGCTGACACGGTTCCCATAGAATCACCATAGCCTATTTTTTTCACATAGTTTCCCGTACTTACCTCATAAAGGCCTAATACTCCATATGAACTGCTAACCTCTCTGCTTAACAGTGTTTTGTTGCCATGGCAGAACAGAATGGTTCGTTCCATGTTATCACCGACATCAGCATTTATCGTCCGTAGGAATTCACCGGAAGGCAGTGAATATATTTCAACGATTGAGCCAAAAAAAACAAAGGCGATCATCCTTCCATCACTGCTGATTTTTACTCCCCGTATAATCTCTTTCGTTTTACCTGAATGCAGGAGTTCACACGTATGCGCTTCCCATATATCGAACGTGCAGTATTGTCCGCAGGAAATAAAATATTTTCCGTCCGGACTATAAAAAATATAGTCGATGTCGTTTTTATTCTTCAATGTTTTCTCAACAGTGAAAGATACCATATCCATAAGATAAATCATATGGTCGTATTTCACGAGTGCTGCCTGTTTTCCATCCGGACTGTACAAAACTTGGTTAATATCCCTCTTATCCGTCATTGTTTTCTCGAAAGTACCCATATCCATTAGTTCGATTATACCGCAGGCTTTTTTAAGTGCCGCTTGCTTCCCATCCGGGCTTAGCACGACATGGAATATATCATTGTCGCTTATCAGTTCCTTCCCGGTGGTGGTATCCCAGATACTGAGCTTATAAGATACTTTGGTGATAAGCACTTTTCCATCCGGGCTTATTATCATCTGATTTGGTTGCCCGGATACAGCAATCGTCGAAACCAGTTTTCCGGAAGGAATTTCACGGGTTTCCACGGTTTTATCCCGACGGTTTTCCATTGCGAAACGTTTTCCGTTATCGGAAACAATCAAACTGTACAATTCTTTCGCCGTTACATCAATACATGCAAGAAGATTACCTTCCGGTATTTTCCATATTTTTAACATTTCATAGCGGGCTGTTGAAATAAGATACTGCCCGTCCGGACTCAAGACAGTGTTATCTACAGAATAGGTATGCGCCTTTACCCAGTCATAGCATTTTCCTTCCGGAAGCGGATCAGCAGGGACAGGTTTCGGCGTGGCTGTTGGCACGCTGGTTGGAGTAGGTGTAGGAGTGTTGGTCGGCGCAGGGGTTGGAGTGCTTGTTGGCGACGGTGTTGGGGTATTAGTTGGTGAAGGCTTTGGCGTATTGGTTGGTGAAGGCCTGGATGTCGGTGCAGGGGTTGGTTCACTTCCGGCTCCCCGGGACGGTGCGGGGGTTTCCTTTCCATTACCTTCCGGTTTGTTTCCTCCACCCTGAGTATTGTTTCCGGTAACCCTGGAGATATCTGTATTGCTCGTGGAAGACTTTGTTTTTCCCTTTGCGCATCCGTTCAGAAAAATAAGACCAATGGCCGTTGTCGCAAGAAAACCCCGCCTTCCCATTTTCCAGTTAAAATCCATACCATCAATTTTATAAATCTCCGGTTCACCCTTTGTGCCGTCTGAATATACCTTCTGAAGAAGAAAATCTTTTTCCCCTGGCTCAATCATCATTTTTACCTCCCATTGTTCGTTGTCTTTTACCCATTCGTTATACATTTCGTTTTTTTTCAAACCAAAAAACCATCCATATACTCATTTCAAACAGCCCTATCAGTGGCAAAAATAATAGTAAAATTGAAAAAATATCACTTCCTGAGGATATCATGCCAACAAGCAGAAATATAACAGCAATTACATACTTCCTGGACTTTCTGAGCAGGAAAGAGGATAATATTTTTATCCTGCCAAGAAAAGTAATCATCAATGGAATGATGAATACAATCCCCGTACTAAAACAAAACAATATGATAAAGCTAAAATAACGTTCCCCGGATAGAGCAGGCATCATATAGGCTTTTGAATATGAAATCAGGAAATTCATCGTTACTGGCAGAACACCAAAAAAGCCAATAATAATCCCTCCAATGAAAGCAGCTGATAAAAAGAGTATAAACCGGTATAGAATATTTTTTTCTTCTGCATTCAGCCCCGGGTGAATAAATTTGAGCAGCTGGTGCAATATCAATGGGGATATAAGTACAACCGCCGCAAAGAAAGATAACTTAACCCTGGTCACAAAGCCCTCCGTTACAGAAAAATATATGAGTTCATACTGGTAATTTATAAGTGGACTCTTCAGAAAATGAATAAGGACTTCAATTTTGTAATAGTTCACAATTGTACATAGCAATATAGCACCTGTTACCCATAACAATCTCATACGGAGCTCTGCAAGATGTTCGAAGAAAGGCATTTTGGTATCTGTCATGAATCCACCTCACTATTTTTGATCCGCTTTTTCCTGTCTGCCTTCTCCAGCAAATAAATCCACCAAATACTCAGTTCATATAAACCAATCATAGGAACAGACACTGCGAGTAAAGTGAACACATCAGGTGTGGGCGTTAATAATGCCAGCAGAATTAAAATCACAATAATCGCATACTTTCTGCTTTTTTTAAGCATTTGGGCTTTTATGATGCCCAGCTTTGACAGCATAACCATAATCAGCGGCAGTTCAAAAACAAGACCCAGTATTAATAGTAAAAATATCACAAAACTTACATATTTACTACCCGAGAGCATTGCTTTCATAAACCCATTGGCGGAGTTTAATAAAAATTGTACCGTTGCGGGTAAAACAAAAACATAACCAAACAGGGTTCCACCCGCCAACAGACACGTTGAAGCCGGAATCAGCCAATAATACAACCCTTTTGTATTTTTTAGGCTTTTTCCAATCAGTGAAACCAATATAAACGCGACTCCGGGTGATGATACAATAAGACCACCATAAAAAGATATCTTCAACTTTGTATAAATACCTTCTACCGGTGTGAAAAAGAAAAGCTCTTCTCCCATCAAGGGTTTTGTCAAAATATCCATGATTGCATCTGAAATATAATAAAACCCCGCTGCTGACAGGATAGGAAGCAACAGCATCCTAACAAACCGTTTTCTATTCCTTTCCAACCAGTATATAGTTCCTTTAATCCGGTCACTTTTCATCATAAACTATTCGCTCCCACCATGGATGCCTTGATGCCTTTCCTTCAAACTTTTTCCTCTATGGTGCTCTCTTTCTCTTCCTCCTCCTTTGTTTCCTTTTTCATCTCCTTCAGTGCTTTACCAATTGCGGTACCAACAGAAGGCAGCTTGCCTGGCCCAAAAATAATCAAGATAATGACAAGTATCAGGATAAGCTCGGGTACACCGATATGCATGAAAAATCACTCCTCCCACTTATAAAGTTCATCTATTGCCAACCCATACAGGTTTTTTACTTTTCCGGATCATCTGTAATAATAAAAATTTTGACAGCTCCTGATTAATAATACACCTCTCCGTCGTTTTGAATCCGCAGCCCTTTTCCTCGCATAATGTCTTGATTGTGCAATCCCCTGCACAATGCCACTTGCAAAAGCAGCCTTTACAGTGGGGGTTGTCAAGCACAGTGTGCGCAAAACAGCGCTGTAGCTTGTCATAATCCAGCTCAAAATTTCCATTCCCGGTGTATTCTCCAATTATGAAATGACTGCTCAGGGGATGTTCCCGACCATAGCTTTCAAAGCAGGTCGTAATATCTCCATCGGTGGTCACAACCAATGCCCGGCAAGCTGCCAGGCAAAACCGCAGCCCGATAACATCCGGCCGCGCCCCCGAATAAAACAGAAGGATTCCATGCTCCTTTGCGACAGAATAGGCTTTCATAAACTGCTGTATAAAAATGTCCGGGTTTTTTATGCTAAAATCGTTCGCAACAGCCCTGCCCTGCTCAAAAACCGGTTCCACTTGAATTTTGTAAGGTCTGAAATGCCTGCAAATAAATGTAATGCTTTGAAACAGGTCATGAACCGAATCATTTGTCACCGTCATTCGGATTCCATATGGAAATCCTGCTGGAAACGGCAACATGAATGGGTACCAAAAAGTATACCAACGATATAGAGAAAG
>CAZSVI010000104.1:0-13391 GCA_964610205.1 uncultured Oscillospiraceae bacterium | reverse complement strand
AGTCTGAAGAGTCTGGTAAAATGCCTGACAAGCAGAAAGAGTGTCCTTATTACGCTTTTCACTTCATTTATTATTTTAGCGTTAATTCCTTTAATTATCTGGGGATTCTTTTACAAAAAGACCGAATCCATCATGAAGGAGAATGTTAATCGTTATAATATCGCCATGCTGGAGCAGATAAAGCATATTATGGACGGAAACCTGAAAGAGATTGAGCAAATGGCCTATCAAATCTCATTCAGTTCCAGACTTCAGAATATCATATGCATTGATTATCCGCCCGACGTCTCCAACATATACCAGTATATCGATTTAAAAAACGAACTTTCCGTTTATAAAAGAACAAATACTTTTATCTATGATTTTTATATCTACTTTCATACTGACGATGTAATACTTATGCCTGACATGAAGACTGATTCCGGAACCTTCTATGAAAATTTTTACAGGTATACGAATATTGATTACAGTTCATGGCTTGATATACTGAAAAACTATCATTATAAAAGTTATTTTTCATCAAGGGAAATCCTGGCCTATTCAAAACCGCAAAAAGTAATAACCTTTATCCAATCACTGCCATACGGTAACAAAAAGGATATTAAAGCATGCCTGGTAATATTTGTTAACGAAAGCAAGGTGAAAAAAATGCTCGATAATGTAAAATGGGCTAATAATGGGTACATTTGCATTCTTGACAAAGATAATCAGGTTGTCATGAGTACCGGTAATATTCAGAATAATATAAATATTTCTTACTCAGACATCAATAATGATATGGTAGTGTATAAAGAAAACAACGGTTCTGAAATTATTATATATTGCTCTATTTCACAAGAGTCCGGATGGAAATATATCACCCTTCTCCCTAAAAATGAATTTATGGAAAAGGTTGATGATATGAAACGCTGGATTCAAAACACCATCCTCCTTTATTTGGTGTTGGGACTTGTGCTGACATTCATCCTTACTTATACGAATTACAACCCTGTAAAAAAGCTGATAGGTGCAATCTTTAGCGAAAAGAGAATCATAAGAGGAGCAGTGCGAAACGAGTACGACTTTATAAAGCAATCCATCTTTGAAGGAATGAGTGAAAATAAAAAGCTTAACGATATATTATATCGTCAGATGCCTGCCGTTAAAAGCAATTTTCTCATGAGAGTCATGTATGGTATAACCGATTATTCTACTATCACAAAGGAATCCCTTGAATTTATCGATATACATTTTGTATCAGATTATTTTGCGCTTATAATAATAGAAATCGACGATTTCGGGAATATTTTTTCAGGGGATTCCGAAAGTGAAAGGGCTCTGGCAAGGCTTGCCCTGACAAACATGGGAAATGAACTTGTCAACAAACACGGCAAGGGCTACGTCATCGAGCTTGGAAGCAGCAGACTTGCCCTCCTGATCAATTTTCCCGGGGAAAAGCTTGAAAAGGCCGAAGCTGATTTATCAAATATATCCGAAGTACTCAAGAATACAGCACATACAAATTTCGAAGTATTCATAACGATAGGCATAAGCAGTGTTCACAAAGGTATATCCGGAATCGGGGAATCATATAAAGAAGCTGCGAAAGCAGTTGATTACAAATTTGTAAAGGGCATTGGTGAAATTATCTGTTTCAATGAAGTCGAGGGCCCGAAACAAAACTATTATTACCCCCTTGAGACGGAGCTGATCCTTATAAATACTGTTAAAAGCGGGGATTACAACAGTGTAGAAAAGATATTGGATGAGATATATGCCGACAACTTCAAACCGCACAGTGTTGCGCCTGAACCTGGGAAAAGCCTGTTTTTCAATATAATGAGTACGTTGATAAGGATAATGAATACCGCCAATATCAAGTTTGAAAACGTTATACCCGGCGAAACCGATTCTGTTAATTACCTTACCGGCTGTTCTACGATTGAAGAGATGCACGTAAAAATCAAATCGGCTTTCAAGCTGATATGCCTTTATATTGAATCCAACCGGAATTATGGTAAAAATCAGCTTTTGGGACAAATCAAAAGCTATATAATGAAGAATTATACCGACAATACCCTATGCCTGGCATCAATTGCAGACAATCTTAATATAACACCGCAGTATTTATCTACATATTTTAAAAACACCAAAGGTGAGAATATAAGTGATTTCATCGCGAGAGTCAGGATTGAAAAAGCAAAGGAGCTTCTGACAGAAGGAAAACTCACGGTATTTGAAATAGCTCAATCCGTAGGATATTCCAATGATGTGGGGTTAATCAGGGTGTTTAAAAAAATGGAAGGAGTAACCCCCGGCAAATACAAGTGTATAATTACCTCCGAGCGTTAAACAACTTTAAAATTGATAACCGATATTTAAAAATGTTAACTCAATTCATTAAGTATGTATAGTCTTTGTTAAATATGTATAGTTTACTATTCCGGCAACTCAGCTAAAATAAAGATACAGATACGGAAATTCCGCGGACGTTTCTGACGAATTGCTTAAAATAATTGAAAGGAGTAATATTTATGAAAAGCAGTGTCATTCGACTTGTTGCCCTATTAATGTCAGCATTTTTATTAACATTATTATTCAGCGGATGCGGCCAGAAGACACAAGAAGATTCATCAAGCCGGGATATCTCAAGCAGTGCTGCAGACACCTCAGCTGAACAGAAAAAGGACGGTTTACCTATAGTAGACAAACCTCTGACGCTTTCTTATTATACACTCAATATAGCAAGAGGACAGGTTCAGAATTATAATGAAATATTCGCGTACAAGGAATTGGAAAAGAGGACCGGCATCCATATTGATTTTCAACACCCTGTTGCCAACAGCCTCGAGGAGAGGGTGGAGCAATTCAACCTTATGATGGCGTCAGGCGAGTATCCTGACATTATCAATATTCGCTGGTCTGAAATCAAACAAACTCCGGACAATTTGATAGATGACGGAATTTTAATAAATCTTAACGAATTAATAGATGAATATGCTCCCAATTATAAAAAAATCCTGGAAGACTATCCTGATATCAGAAGAGGAGCAGTCACTGATCAAGGAAGGCATTTTGCCTTTAAGAATACTTATAACCATGAATCAACAACTGTATGGTTCGGACCCATAATCAGACAAGATTGGCTGAATAATCTTGGCATGGAAGTACCTAACACTATGGATGAATGGTATACCATGCTGAAAGCTTTTAAGGAAAACGATCCTAATGGAAATAAAAAAGCTGATGAGATACCTCTTTTAATAGGATGTTTCGGTGACCCGCTCGGCTCATTCAGGCAAGGACGCGTCTTTATAGGAGCCTGGGGCATAGCTTTGGAATACTACCAGGAAAACGGAACAGTAAAGTACGGTCCCTTACAGCCTGAATTCAAGGAATTTATAGAAACAATGCGCACATGGTATACGGACGGTCTTATAGACTGCGACTATGCTGCTATGAAATCCGAACTACTTGACGCCAAGGTGACCAACAATATTCTGGGATCTTTGACCGCAGGCGCTTCCGGTGCAATTGGAAAATACACAAACCTTATGAAAGATAAAAACCAGGAGTTCAAGTTGGTGGGAGCTCCATATCCGGTCCTTAAAACAGGAGACAAACCTCAGCTCGGTCAAAGGGACAGCATGGTTTTAAATTACGGAGCTGCAATCACAAGCAAGTGCAAGAATAAAGCAGAAGCTGTCAAGTGGCTGGATTACGCCTATGGTGATGAGGGCCATATGCTCATGAATTTCGGTGTGGAAGGTATTACATACACCATGGTGGACGGATATCCTAAATATACTGATTTAATTATGAAACCTCAGGGTATATCAGTAGATGAAAACCAGGTAAAATACTGTCCAACCAATATGGGCGGACCATATACACTGGACTACCGCTCATATGACCAGCTTATTAGTCTTCCTGTACAAAAGGATGCGGTGAAGATATGGGCAAATACCGATATATCAAAACTGATTCCGGAAAGTATTGTTATCCCTCCGGAGGAGTTAGCTAAAAATGCTACAAGAGAAACAGATATTAAGACGTACATGGATGAAATGATCAATAGATTCATTATGGGAGCAGAACCTATCGAAAACTATGACAAATTTGTCAAGCAGCTTGAATCAATGGGTATCGATTTACTTATTGCAGCAAAACAAAAAGCTCTTGACAATTACAACAAGCGTTAAAGTACAACTGGTCTGTACAGGGAAGAATCAACATTTTTTCCCTGTACAGGTACTTTTAAAAAAGGATTTGAGATAATGAGCACTATACATGTTGGGCAGACCCTGGTGAATTTAAAAAACAATCGGGTTAAAAATAAACTAAAAACATTGTCATCAGATTTGAAAAAAAATAGATTTATCTATTTTATGCTTATTCCTGTGCTTGCATATATAATAATTTTTCGGTATATACCCATGTATGGTGTCCAGATAGCCTTTAAAGATTACGTATTTACTAAGGGAATATGGGGAAGTGACTGGGTAGGACTCAGCAATTTCAAGGATTTTTTTGACAGCATTTACTGCTGGCGTGTTATTCGTAATACAATATTAATTAATTTGTTTACGTTGATTTTTGCATTCCCGGTGCCAATCATTCTTGCACTGTTTTTGAACGAGGTTAAATGCATGGCATTTAAAAGGACCGTTCAAACTATTACATATATGCCGTATTTCGTATCGCTTGTAGTTACAGTGGGAATAATATATGATTTTTTCTCCAATAACGGTATTGTAAATAATGTACTTTCCTATATAGGTGTCGAACCGGTACAATTCCTGCAGAAGCCCGAATGGTTCAGACCTCTCTATATAGGTTCGGGTATATGGCAGGAAGCCGGATGGAATTCAATATTGTATCTGGCTGCATTAGCCAATATTGACCCGACTCTATATGAAGCAAGCAATCTTGATGGTGCGAACAGATGGAAACAGACTCTGCATGTTACATTTCCCGGTATCATGCCCATCATTGTTATTATGTTGATCTTAAGAATAGGAAGTATGATGAATGTAGGCGTTGAAAAAATAATTCTGATGTCCAACCCGCTAACACTGCAAGCAGGAGAAGTGATTTCAACATATGTTTACAAGAGGGGTATCCAGGAAATGTCCTACGGCTTCAGTTCGGCCGTTGGATTGATAAACTCTACAATCAACTTAATTTTGCTGACAGCGTCCAACTGGGCGAGCGGCAGACTGAGTGAAAACAAATTATGGTGAGGAGCAATGCACATGAAAAGGAGATCCATAGGCGGCACTACCTTTGACATATTCAACCATATATTTCTTGTAATAATTAGTATGATAGCGCTTTACCCATTGCTTTACATATTTTTCGGATCTATCAGCGATCCCGTCCGCATGGCACAACACAGGGGGCTACTGCTGGGGCCGCTCGGCTTCAATATGCAGGCATACAAGCTTGTTCTTGAAAATCCGATGGTAGCTATCGGCTATAGAAATACGCTTCTATACCTGGTGTTGGGTACGACTGTCAATGTTATCCTTACTTCCCTGGGAGCATATGCGCTTTCCCGTAAGAATTTGCTGCTTGGAAATGTCATAATGTTCATAATAGTCTTTACGATGTTCTTTGATGGCGGTCTTATACCGACATATCTGCTAATAAAAAAGTTGAATATATACAACACAATATGGGCTGTTACCATTCCAAATGCAATGAGGGTCTGGTGCTTTATTATCATGAGGACCGGCTTTCAACAGGTACCTGTCGAAATGGAAGAATCGGCAAGGCTGGACGGCGCTAACGATCTGCAGATATTGTACAAAATAATTCTTCCTGTTTCTATGCCCGTAGTTGCGGTAATCATTCTGTTTTACGGTGTTGACCATTGGAACAGCTACTTCAATGCAATGATTTTTCTTCGCAATAGAAATTTGTTCAACCTGCAGCTTGTTTTAAGAGAGATACTTATTGTCAACGATACATCAAAAACAACCTCACGGTTTGCAAGCGAATTTAGATACGCAGTACAGATTTCCATGAAATATGCCGTCATCATTGTAGCAACAATACCTGTATTGATAATTTATCCTTTTCTGCAAAAGTATTTCACCAAAGGCATTATGGTTGGAGCACTTAAACAATAGTGTATTTGGAACTTTAGCGCGAACACCAAATTAATATCAAAGTCTCAATTCTTACAATATTTTTACAAATTGAACATTTATTTTATCAAATTTCTAAGATTCCTACTTCTATAAGTTGTGTGAGGCACACACAAAAATACGGTAAAAAAAGAGAAAATGAAAATAAAAAAATTTGTCTGTTTATTTGCAGGATTGCTTATGATGATGGTACTGTTTGCCGGATGCCAGATTTTATCACAGCAACGGCATATCCGTTAATGGAGAGCATGAAACCAGATGGTATTGAAAACAATCAAAACAATTCACTCTTCCCCTTGCCACTTTAAAACCGGTTTTCTTGCCGCACCCACTTCGTCTATCCGGGAAACCACGGTATGGTAGGGGGCTCCTTTCACTTTCTCAGGCTCTGTTTCCGCTTCTTTTGCAATTTCAAGCATGGCCTTGATGAATTGGTCGAGTGTTTCCCTGTTTTCGGTTTCCGTAGGCTCAATCATAATCGCTTCCGGTACAATTAACGGGAAGTTCATTGTGGGAGGATGAAATCCAAAGTCCAGTAATCTTTTCGCAATATCCACGGTAGCAACACCATGATGTTTCTGTTTCAGGCAGGATAACACAAACTCATGCATACAGGTTCTGTTGTATGGGAGTATGTATGAATCCCTGAGTTGATGCATCATATAATTGGCATTGACAATTGCAGCTTCCGATGCTTCATTCAGGCCATCCCGGCCCATGGACAAGATATACGACCATGCTTTTACAAGAACTCCGAAATTACCGTAGAAGGACTTTATTCTGCCCACTGATTGCGGGCGCTGCTCGTCGAGATAATACAGGTTATCCTGATATTCCACCATGGGAACGGGAAGATAAGGAACCAACTTTTCTTTTACCCCTACAGGACCGGCTCCCGGCCCACCGCCTCCATGAGGCGTGCCAAAAGACTTGTGCAGGTTGATATGCACAACATCAAACCCCATATCTCCAGGCCTGGCAATGCCCATGACAGCATTCATGTTTGCGCCGTCATAATATAACAGTCCTCCGGCATTATGGACAATATCCGAAATCTGCAATATATTTTCCTCAAACAACCCCAGGGTACTGGGATTTGTCAGCATAAGACCTGCCACATTCCGATCCATTAGAGTCTTTAACGCTTCAATGTCCACATTGCCCCGGCTATCCGACCTTACTTCAACCACATTAAAACCAACCACGGCGGCCGATGCGGGATTGGTTCCATGAGCGGAATCCGGCACAATGATCTTGTTTCTGCCGGTATCCCCATGAGCTTCATGATATGCCTTGATCATCATCAGTCCTGTCATTTCTCCGTGGGCTCCTGCCGCAGGCTGCAAGGACACTCTATCCATGCCTGTAATTTCAGACAGCATTTTATCCAACTCATACATTAATTCCAGACAGCCCTGGGATAATTCAATCGGCTGAAGCGGATGCACATCCTGAAAGCCACTGAAACGGGCAATATTCTCGTTCACCTTGGGGTTATATTTCATTGTGCAGGAACCAAGGGGATAAAAGCCTTCATCCACCCCATAATTCCTTTTGGAAAGGTGAGTATAATGCCGTACTACATCCACTTCGCTTACCTCGGGAAGATCCGCAGGAGTAACCCGGAGCATATCCGGTGGGATCATTTTATCAGTTTTCCTGAATGGAATATCACAGGGTGGAAGTGAGTATGCTTTCCGTCCGGGCACACTCTTCTCAAATATCAGTAAAGACTTCTTCATATTAACCTTTATCCCTCCGCTGTCACAATGAGACATGTTACATTCCTCCCTTTATAATTTCCAATGCCTTTTCAGCCAGCATGTCAATTTCTTTATGTGTTCTTTTTTCGGTAACGGCTAAAAGCCAGCAGTTCGGAAGATTAGGATATTCTTTTTCCAATGGGTATCCGCCGAGTATGTGATATTGCAATAGATTTTGATTCAGTTTCGCAACGTCTATGGAAGGCTTCACGACAAATTCCTTGAAAAACGGAGCCTTGAACACGGGAGCAAATTGCCCTGATTGAAGTAGGACGTCATAGGCGTAGTGCGATTTCCGAAGGCACTGCTCCGCAACTTCGCAAAAACCCTGTTTGCCCATGACAGTAAGGTATGCTGCGGCGGTTAATGCATTTAAAGCCTGGTTGGAGCAAATGTTGGAAGTAGCTTTTTCCCTGCGGATATGCTGCTCTCTTGTTTGAATGGTAAGAGTATAAGCCCTTTTCCCATGTTTATCGGAGGTAACGCCCACAACTCTTCCGGGCATCTTCCTGATCCATCTTCCGGTAACGGCAAAAAAGCCAAGAAAAGGTCCGCCGAAACTCATGGGATTTCCCAGGGGCTGGCCTTCACCCACAACAATATCCGCTCCCAGGCTTCCCGGCGGTTTAAGTATGCCAAGAGAAACAGGATCGGTGCTTACAATCAGAAAAGCGTTATGCTGGTGTACAATCCGTGATATATCCTCCAGATTCTCTATGATACCGAAAAAATTCGGGGTTTGCACAACAACGGCGGCGGTATCTGCCGATATGGCGGATTCGAGCCCGGTTAAATCGAGCTGGCCATTGTTATATCTCAATTCCTTTATACCATGCCCGCCAAACCTTGCATATGTACGCAGTACATGCCTGTATTCGGGGTGCATGGATGAAGCGGCCAGTACCTGCTTTTTTCCGGTATCGCGGCAAACCATCGCAGCGGCTTCAGCCACCGATGTTGCACCATCATACAGAGAAGCGTTTGAAGCATCCATACCGGTCAGCTCGCAAATCATGGTTTGATATTCAAACATAGCCTGCAAAATTCCCTGACTGATTTCGGGCTGATACGGAGTATAGGCCGTGTAGAATTCCTGCCTGGATAAAATATGGCTTATTACTGCGGGTATATAGTGATCATAGCAGCCTGCTCCCAGAAAGCACATGTATTTGCCGGTATCCGCATTTTTCCCGGCCAGTTCCTCCGCTCTCTTCAGAAGCTCCATCTCGGACATGGCATCCGGTATGTTCAATTTCCTTTTGAGCCTTATTTCATCAGGAATGTTGGTGAGGAGTTCCTCAAAGGATTGCAGCCCGATATCTGAAAACATCTGTTTTCTTTCCTTTGAAGTATTTGGAATATATCTTGACATATGAAAAACCCTTTCCTATACTAAATTTTCATATTCATTTATATCTAAAAGGTTTTCAAGTCCGCAGCCTTCACTGAGCTGTAAAACGGCTATCCAGCTTTCATAAGGAGCCTGATTCAGCATTTCGGGACTGTTTCCCAATGCTTCATTAACTTCCACGACCTTCCCCGCAACAGGGCAATAGATGTCTGATGCTGCTTTGACCGACTCAACTACGCCGAGTACATCACCGCTTTCATGTTTGGAGTTGATTTCAGGAAGCTCCACATACACAATATCACCCAATGATTGAACGGCGAAATCGGTAATTCCTACATAAGCCCGGTTCCCTTCAACTCTCACCCACTCATGGTTTTCGGTAAATTTCATCCCTTCCGTCATCTTCATATACATCGCTCCTATCCTTTATTTTTATAGCTTTTCTTATAGAAAGGCTTTTTTACAACTATAGCCCTGAAAGGTCTATTCCGGATGATGATTTCCAATTCTGTCCCTTCCAAAGCATAATCCGTTTCAACTAGAGCAAGCCCGGTATTTTTATCCAGGCTGGGTGAATAACTGCCGCTGGTGACAAACCCAACCGATCTCCCGCTGCAGCATACCTCATAATGGCTTCTGGGTACGCCCCTGTCTATCATTTCAAACCCCACAAGCTTTCGTTTCACACCCTGTTCCTTCTGCAGCTTAAGAATATCCTTTCCGATGAAATACTCCTTATCTGTTTTTACAAACAACCCAAGACCGGCCTCCAGAGGTGTAATTTCCCGGGACAATTCATGTCCGTACAAAGGTAATGCCGCTTCAAAACGCAGGGTATCCCTGGCGCCGAGACCTGCGGGAACCAGCCCGATGTCTTCTCCCGCTTCCATGATTAAATCCCAAATCAACGGTGCGTCATCGGAAGGCATATATAATTCAAATCCGTCCTCTCCCGTATATCCGGTACGTGACAGGAGCAGGGTAACGCCTTCTATTCGAACGGAAGGATGGAAATGAAAAAATTGAATTTCAGAAAGGGAGATCTTCGTAAGCTTTTGCAGTATTTCCTCGGCTTTGGGCCCTTGAAGCGCAAGCTGGGCATATTGGTCGGATACGTTTTGCAGCTCTGCACCCACATCGTTGTTTTCATTCAGCCAGTCGAAATCGCTTTCGGTATTGCCCGCATTTACAACCAACAGATAATGATCAGATGAAAACCTGTAGACCAGTATGTCATCCGCGGTTCCGCCGTCGGGGAAACACATGGGCGAATACCTGGCCTGCAGATCGATCATGCGGGAAATATCATTCGTAATCACTTTCTGAATAAAACCGGTGGCGTATTTCCCTTTTACTGTTATTTCCCCCATGTGGGAAACATCAAATAATCCTGCGCATCTCCTGACGGCCTGGTGCTCCGCAATGATGCCCGAATACTGCAGCGGAAGTTCCCACCCGCCAAAGTCAATTATTTTTGCCTCAAGCTTGCAATGATGGTTATATAAAGGTGTCCTCTTCATACTAACCGGCCTCCTGATTTCTTCTTTATTATATATCATGCGGTTCCGGTGGTTGTATGATGTGCTGCCGGTAAAAGGCAAGCGGGTGCGGAACCACAAAATAAAAAGGAAGACAACAAAATAAGCTTTGTCATCTTCCTCTGTTTTGTAACCTGAGAGTTTTAATCCTTCCGGAGGTTGCTCCTTCGGTGCTGTATGCCAGCTTTTCAGAGTTCTGTCAGAATTCGGTCCTTTTACCTGAAAGATTCATATCAGGCCGACTTGCCTGTTACTTACTTCTTCGGTGCCCGGGGGGACTCTCCCGAATTCTTCATCCAGCCAATATAAATATTTTTATTACTTTTCTATGCCATAGTGGGTGCTGATTATGCTCTACACGCTGATCCCACTTTTCAACAGGGGATATTCATCTTCGGAAGCCAATTTGTGACTATCCGGAAGATAGTATTATTATATTACAGCAATATGAAAATGTACAGATAAAATTCAGGAAAAATTTTGAACTATAATTGCCCTGTCTTAAGATTAGATATAAAAATGCTACCTGGGACGATAATATTTTTTTCATCGTTTTTTATTCCTGTACCTATATATAATTTCACATTGGTTGCAAAGATTTTTTAATCAATGAAAAATATTACTATTTATGTATGTTTAATAGGCTTTGTTATTATTATATTTACAATGGGATTCGCTTTCCCCTGTTTTGTTATTCAAAAAAAGCAGGGAAAAGCTATTGTTTCTTCGGCTTTTGGATTGGATTTTTCTATTTTTACAAAAAACTTACCAAATCATCAATTTGTACAGGGAGACCTGTTTTAAAAGACTTGTTGGCTGCAATTCCTGTTAGTATTGACATTGCGCCATCAATGTGTGAAGCTGCCCGTTTGAATTTATCTTCTTTCGGGAATCCAAATATGTCATTAAGCAGGATTGGATCACCACCGCCGTGTCCGCCAGTACCTTCTTCAAATTCTATGTCATAGGGTTTATCGAACATGGGAAATACCATGATTTTTTTATAGGATACCGCTCCTTCATCAGATATCTTTCCGCCTGCATTAACATAAGTCTTTTCACAAACAGAAGCTTCAATCCTCCCTTTTGTGCCATTAAAACTAACCCTGAAACCTTCCCATGGCATATAAGCATTAAGCGAGTAAGTGAGGATTGTATTGTTTTTATATCTGACCATGACACCCATGGTATCTTCAATACTTATTCCATCTCCAAAAACACTCTGGTCGCGAATATACCCATCCTCTCCTTCTGCGTCAAGGTATAGACCTTTTAGAATTTCTCTTTCCTTCATATGAAGTGCAAATGGATCATCTTTAGCATTTATATTGTTATGTGCTCTTGAATAAAATTTAGTAATCCCTCTGTTTTCAGCATTCTCGCGACCATAAAACATCAAATCACCCATCCCGAATACTGTCTTTGGCTGTGTTCCTAGCCAGAAGTTAACCAGATCAAAATGATGTGTAGACTTGTGGACCATCAAACCTCCGCTGTTTCTCTTATCTCTGTGCCACCTTCTGAAATAATCAGCACCATGAGATGTATCCAGCAACCATTCGAAATGCACTGAATTTATTTTCCCAATTGTATCGTCCATAATAAGTTCTCTTAATTTTGTATTATGAGGTGCATATCTATAATTAAAAGAAACCCTGAGCTTTTGTCCTGTTCTTTCAACAGCATCCAGAATTTCCTGGCATTTTACTTCATCTACTGTCATTGGCTTTTCAGTAATTACATCACATCCCAGCTCCATAGCCCGGATGATATATTTATGGTGTGTGCGATCTATTGAAGTCACTATTACTATATCAGGTTTTTCTTTTTTAATCATATCATCAAATTCGTAAAACATATATGTTCTAACGGGCTTTACATTAAACTCCTCCTGTAGGATTTTATTTGAAAAATCCATTCTGGTTTTATTTATATCACAAAATGCAAGCAATTCAGAAGTTTCCTTGAAATCCTTGACAACCGCACCATAAAAAAATCTTGCTCTGCCTCCTGTTCCTACTTGAACATATCTTGTTTTAGACATTTTTAATACCCCCATCTGTTTTTATCTTTAAATTTGTATCTATCATGCTATTCTATAATTTGATAAGATGAAACCTCAATATTATTCGGCTTATCTGTTCCGACAAAGTCGTTCCTATCCCTTAACACTGCCTGCAAGCATTCCTTTCACAAAGTATTTCTGTGTAAAGGGATATATTGCCACTATCGGCAAAGCGACGAGTATTATGGATGCCATCTGGTAATTTTGTGGAGGTATGATATCTGCATTGAATCCTTGGGATTTGCTATCCGTCGTATATGCCAGAAATTTTTCAAAAACCACGGCTCTAAGATAATATTGCAATGTCCACATGTCTTTCTGTGACATGTACAAGAGAGTTGGAAACCATAAATTCCAGCACCCCAGGGCAATAAACATACTTACTGCTGCGATTGTCGGAATAATTACCGGAAATATCACAGCGAATAAGACCTTATACTCTCCGGCTCCATCAATATATGCCGCATCGATAAGATCATTCGGGACTGCCTCCAGTTGGCTTTTCACCACAATGACATAGAACACATTCACAAGCACCGGCAG
>CAZSVI010000103.1:0-13581 GCA_964610205.1 uncultured Oscillospiraceae bacterium | reverse complement strand
CCATCTTTATAGCCTCGATAACCATTGTTTGCTGGCCCATAGCCGATACCATAATAATTCTAGTCTTTGGACTTACCTTTAATATTTCCGGTACCGCAAGAATTCCATCCATTTGTGGCATGGTTATATCAAGTGTCATAATATCAGGCTTATGCTTTTTTGCCGCTTCAATCGCCTCATAACCATTGGATGCTTCCCCTAACACTGTATATCCTTCAGCCTGTTCGATCATCTTCCGTATTATAGTTCTCATAAAAACCGCATCATCTACAATGACGAATGATACTTCTCTCATATTCGCATTTCTCCCATTTCATACATAATAATTGAGATGACAGCAATCGCAGCTGTTTCTGCTCTTAGGATTCTTTTACCCAGGCTGACCGGTTTGATACCGTTTTCTACAGCATATTGAAGCTCCTCATTGGAAAATCCACCTTCAGAACCAACAAAGATCCCGACTTTGCTAACATGATCTATATTATAACATATAAATAAATCTTTCAAACATTTTTTTGACTCATTTTCATAACATAAAACCGGCAAATATGAACCTTCGCCGGCTGTCCCCTGCATCTTTATCCACTGATTTAAGGCATCCTTCCATACAATGGGCTTTAAAACTTCGGGTACCGCAACACGTCCGGACTGCTTGCAGGCTTCCCGGGATATACGGTTCCAGCGTTCCAGCCGGTTTTCAATGTTTCTGTCTTTAAGCTGTAATACAGAATATTCCGTTATTATTGGTATGATTTGAAAAACTCCCAGTTCAACAGACTTTTGAATGATAAAATCCATCTTATCGGTTTTTGGTATTCCCTGATAAAGAATTACTTTTGTTTTTGTTTCCGTTTCGGGATCATATTTCCGCAAAATTCTGCCAAATGCTTTGTTTCTATCCGTTGAAACAAGTTGCAGTTCATATTGCAAACCGGTTCCGTCAAATACAATTAACCTGTCGCCTGTTTTATGGCGCAGAACCTGAAGCAAATGCCTCGCATCATCCCCTTCAATAACGGCAATTCCATTTTTAATTGATTCAGGCGTAATTAAAAATCTATGCATATTCGCATTGCCACCCATTCTCCATCACTTTCTTCCTGTTCTACGCAGTAACCTGACTTTTTTAACGCTTCAAGCACCTCATTCCTTCTTTCCTTTATGATACCTGACAGCAGAATATTTGTCCTGCTTGTGCAATATTTTCTTAATTCAGGGATTAACGACAGAATGATATCGGTAATAATATTTATAACTATAATATCATATTGCCTGACTCGGATATTTTTCAACTGACCATGAACTACTTTGACGGTTTTATCAACACGGTTATTACGTATGTTTTCCTCGGCCGTCCTGCACGCCGCGTCGTCAACATCCACACAGACAACCTCCGAAGCGCCAAGTTTGGCGGCAATTATTCCCAGAATTCCCGTCCCGCAGCCCAAATCAAGAACTCTTTCATTACCCCGCACAATATTATCAATAAGTGAGGCACACATTCTTGTTGTTTCATGGGTTCCCGTTCCAAAAGCCATACCCGGATCAAGTTCAATAACAATTTGTTCTTCGGAAAATATGGGACTTTCCCAGGATGGCTTAATAACAACTCTCTCTGAAATGTGAAATGTTCTATAATGACGTTTCCAATTGTCCTTCCATTCGTTATCATCCCTTATGCGTATACTATACCGGGGAAAAGGCAGTATTCCGTAGTTGGTAAAAAACTTTAGAAGCTTTTCCTCTGGCATTTCCTTACCACTGCAGACGGGAAAATAAGCTTTAATGACTGCCTGGCTTCCAAAACCCTCAATAAACCCATCTTCCGCATAATCAAGATAACGGTTTTGCTTTAAAACCCGGCGGAATTCATCAGGATCCACAACTTCAACGCCCTGAATTCCCATATCCAGAAAAGCCTGTGATAAAGCTTCCTGCCATTCGGGTTCAACATCCACCGCTACTTCCAACCACTCCATTTAAACTCCTTGTTTGTAACCTCTACTGAAATAAATCCTTCATTTTGTTAAAAAAGTTTTTCCGCTGCTCAAAACTATCATCTCCGCTGATTTCAGCAAACTGGCGAAGAATTTCCCTTTGCTTCACGTTAAGCTTTGTAGGAACTTCCACATTCACTTTCACAAACTGATCACCCCTGGAATTGGAACGCAGATGTTTAATTCCCTTGTTTCGCAGGCGAAAGACAGTTCCCGTTTGTGTTCCCTCAGGAATACTGTACTTCATGGTACCTTCCAGTGTAGGTATATCCATTTCAGCCCCCAGCGCTGCCTGTGTAAAAGTAATCGGAACCTCGCATACCACATTATAACCGTCCCTGGTAAATATGGGATGAGGCTGTACGCGGATATTAACATACAGATCACCGGCAGAGCCACCCTTAACACCGGGTTCTCCTTCACCGCGAAGCGATATGGTCTGTCCATTATCTATTCCAGCCGGTATGTCTATGTTTAATGTAGTGCTTTTCTGTTTCCTTCCGCTTCCATGGCAATCCTCACATGGATTTGTTATAATTGTCCCTTCTCCACGGCAAACATCACAGGTTCTCATATTCACCATTTGCCCAAAGGGCGTCGCCTGAACATGGCGAACTTGCCCTGTTCCATTGCAGTGCCTGCAGGTTTGGGGAGATGTCCCTGCTTTTGCTCCTGAACCATTACAGGCAGAACAGACCTGCATTCTGTTAATTCGGATTTCCTTGTTAACTCCAAAGGCAGCTTCATTAAAGGATATATTCAGGGAATATTTCATATCGGAACCACGCCTCGGACCTGCTTTTTGATTCCTTGTGCCTCTTCCAAAGGCAGAACCTCCAAAAAAGCTTTCAAAAATATCTTCAACACCAAAATCAAAGCCTCCGAAACCACTAAAACCTTCAAATCCGGTACCATTCATACCCGCATGACCAAACTTGTCATACTGCTGCCTTTTTTGCGGGTCGCTTAATACTTCGTATGCTTCATTGATTTCCTTAAACTTTGATTCGGCTTCCTGATTTCCGGGATTAATGTCCGGATGGTACTGTTTAGCAAGCTTCCGGTATGCTTTCTTTAAATCAGCGTCACCGGTCGAGCGATCTACTCCGAGTACTTCATAATAGTCTCTTTTTTCAGGCAATTCAACCAACCCCCATAGTTGATTATACTTCAACAACTCACAAATTATAGCACATTTGACGTTCATCTTCAACTTGGTAAAAATACGTAACTATTAAGGGATAAACATCTTAATCCGCGGGGCCTCTGATAATAGCAGTATGGCTTCGCAGTATGTCGCCCTGCGTCATCGAAAAGAGGTGCTCACCCACCGGAGCGCACCAGCAATGCCTCGACCCGATAAAGCATCCGAACCACCCGCTATGTTAACCTGACTATACCCTTGAATAGTCACAAAAATACTTTATCATGGCAAACGAGTCAAAGCACTCCTTGACTCGTTACCACTGAAATTCAAATAGTATTTGAACATTGTTTATTTGTCATCGTCTACAACTTTATAATCAGCATCATATACATCATCATCCTGTCCGTTACCGTTTGCCGGCCCTCCGCCAGCGCCCGCGCCCGGATCAAACCCTCCGGCGCCTGCCTCACCGGGATTTTGCTGATACATCTTCTGAGAAACAGCGTAAAATGCCTGTGAAAGCCTCTCCGAGGCGGCCTTAATGGATTCAGGATCTTCTCCTTTTACAATTTCCTTCACGTTATTCAATTCCGTTTCAATATTTACCTTATCCGAAGGATCTACTTTATCGCCTAAATCCTTCAAGGTTTTTTCGGTTTGGTATATAAGGGAGTCAGCCTGATTTTTCGCCTCAATAATATCCTTCTTCTTCTTGTCTTCAGCGGCAAACTTTTCTGCATCCTTTACAGCTTTGTCAATTTCGGAATCACTTAAGTTGGTGGTGGCAGTAAGGGTAATTTTCTGCTCATTTCCCGTTCCAAGGTCTTTTGCGGATACATGAACAATCCCATTCGCGTCAATATCAAAGGTAACTTCGATTTGAGGAATTCCTCTGGGCGCTGGCGGAATTCCTGTCAGTTGGAAATTCCCGAGCAATTTGTTGTTTGCAGCCATCTCCCTCTCACCCTGGAATACCCGTATGTCAACACTGGTTTGTCCGTCGGCAGCGGTGGAGAATACCTGGCTCTTCTTTGTTGGTATTGTGGTATTCCGTTCAATAAGCTTTGTAAATACACCGCCTAAAGTTTCAATCCCCAAAGACAACGGAGTTACATCAAGCAGCAGTAAATCCTTTACATCCCCTGAAAGAACTCCCGCCTGAATGGCAGCACCAACGGCAACGCATTCATCCGGATTAATCCCCTTGAAAGGATCCTTTCCCATATATTTCTTCACTGCTTCCTGTACTGCGGGAATTCTTGTAGACCCACCTACCAGAAGGATCTTGTCAACATCTGGCGGTGAAAGCTCCGCGTCGGCTAACGCTCTCCTGGTCGGTTCCATTGTCTTTTCAACCAGATCGGCGGTCAATTCATCAAACTTCGCCCGGGTAAGGGTGAGGTCAAGATGCTTCGGGCCTGTAGCATCAGCTGTAATAAAGGGGAGGTTTATATTTGTTGATGCTACTCCCGACAACTCTATCTTAGCTTTTTCAGCTGCTTCCTTCAAGCGCTGTGCGGCCATCTTATCATTTTTCAAATCAATTCCGTTTTCTTTTTTAAATTCAGCGGCCAGCCAATCGATCACCCTCTGGTCAAAATCATCGCCGCCCAGCCTGTTATTACCACTGGTAGCCAGAACTTCAAAAACTCCGTCTCCTATTTCCAGTATGGATACGTCAAAGGTACCTCCGCCCAAATCAAAAACAAGAATTTTCTGATCATTTTCCTTATCAAGCCCATATGCCAAAGCTGCAGCCGTAGGCTCATTAATGATACGCAACACGTCAAGGCCGGCTATCTTTCCGGCATCTTTGGTTGCCTGACGCTGAGCGTCACTAAAATAGGCAGGAACAGTAATAACAGCCTGTGTTACGGTTTCTCCAAGATAACCCTCTGCGTCGGTTTTCAGCTTCTGAAGAATCATTGCCGATATTTCCTGCGGTGTATACTGCTTGCCGTCAATCCCAATCTTCCTGTTTGAACCCATATCCCTTTTTATTGAAATTACGGTTCTTTCGGGATTTGTTATAGCCTGACGTTTTGCCACCTGCCCTACCAGTCTTTCACCGGTTTTTGAAAAAGCCACAACGGACGGGGTTGTTCTGTTACCTTCCGCATTGGTAATTACTACAGGTTCTCCCCCCTCCATAACAGCAACACAAGAGTTGGTTGTGCCTAAATCTATTCCTATTACTTTTGCCATAAAAATCACTCCTATACTTCTATATTTAAGGTCAAAGAATGCTGTTTCTAATTTGCCACTTTCACAACCGAATGCCTGATAACCAGTTCATCCCTGTAAATGTAACCTTTCTGAAATTCCTCAACTATCTCATTTTCACCGTACGCATCATCTTCAATATGCATAACCGCCTCATGAAGACCGGGATTGAAAGTTTTTCCGACTGTCTCGATAGGTTCAACCCCAAGGTTCGATAGTATGTCATGCATTTGACGCTGAATCAGTTGAATACCCTCTCGGATACATTGATCGTCGGATTTCTCGGAAGCTATCAATGCGCGTTCTACATTATCAAGTACAGGAAGGAAGCAGGCAACAGCATCAGCTATTGAAGCAGAATAAATCCTTTCCTTTTCCTTAACTGTCCGTTTTTTATAATTGTCAAATTCTGCGGCCAAACGCTGAATCTGATTCTTCAGGCCCTTTATTTCTTCGTCTTTAACATCCACAGCAGCTTCTTCGGGCTTTTTAACGGTTTTGGTAACCTCATCTTCCGGATTCTCCGCTTCATTCATATCATCAATTTTAATTTCTTCCTTGTCTTTATCCTTATCCGTTTCTACTTGACTCATACGGTTTCATCCTTCCATTTAATATCGTTATTACTTTAATATATCTCACTCATCATTCATCATTCAATATTCTTAAAATTTCCCTGTTTATTATCTTTTGTATATACCTCATGGTTGATACAACTCTTGAATATGACATACGTGTAGGCCCTATAATCCCGAATGCGCCTACGTCCGTATTACCCAGACTATAAGCGGTTGTAATCAGACTGCAGTCCCGTATCATTTCCAGTTGATTTTCCTTGCCAATCTGAACATTCAAATCGTGTTTTTTCATTGCGGCACTCATCAATGCTTTTATAACATCCTGATCGTTAAACAATTCAAGAACTTCCTTTACTCTTAACAAATCGCTGAACTCCGGGTGATTTAAAAAGTTCATTGTTCCGTTTAAAATAAGATCGGCTCGTTCAATTCCCTGCAAACACTTATACAACCCCTCTATAACACGCCCAATCACATCAGGACTTATACCGGTTTCCATGTGGATATCGTGTATAAGAGGAAACTGTATGTTCTCAACGACAAGACCATTCATTTTTTCCTGCAAATAGTTTGATAGTTTTATCATTATATCAAAGGTGGTTTCCGAATCCAGCCGCACAACATGATTATTTACAGCTCCTCCGCTGGTTACAACCAGGACCAATGCTTTCTTTTCATCAACAGGTACAATTTGTACCGCTTTCAGAATGGTTTTGTTCATATTCGGCGAAAGCGCGATGGATGTGTATCCGGTTACCGATGATACAATATCTGAAGCCCTTCGTATCAGTATGTTGATCTCATTAATTCTTGATTCAATTGCACTCCTGATTTGATGTATTTCCTCCATTGCCAGAGTCTGAACCTGCATCAGGCGATCAACATAAAACCTGTATCCTTTATCGGATGGAACTCTACCTGCAGATGTGTGCGGTTGCGTAATATATCCCAATTCCTCCAGATCAGCCATTTCATTTCTTATTGTAGCGGAACTGAGGCCGAGTTCGTGTTTCTTGGAAATAGCCCTGGATCCAACGGGCTGCGCTGTTTGTATATAATCATCAATGAGTGTTTTTAGAATCTGCATCTTACGTTCGTTTAATTCATCATCCCAAAACAATAAACTCACCTCCAACCAAAGCGCAGTATCGGTATTGCTCAACAATATATTCTATATTATGATCTTATAACAACGGAAGCAATTGCAACACACCGCAACAACGTTCCTGGAGCTTTGCTCCAAGGTTGTTATTACAAAGGCAGGTTTTGCTTTAGCAAAACCATCGCTCCGTGACAAGTAATCGTTCACATCTATTGCCGTATTTCCTGTAATCCTCCTTTACCTCTTTTGTTAGCACTCTCATTTATCGAGTGCTAAAACCTATTATAAAAATACCACCCTCCCTGTTTTTTGTCAAGAGGATGGAATAATTTTTACAAAAAGTTAGGATTGTAAGATAATTTTAACCTTACACCCGTCTTCATCCATCATTTCAACTACTGTCCTGCCTTTAATTTTTTCTATTCTGGACTGGATTTCTTCTATCTTTTTGCTGCCGCTCAATGCGGTATAACAATCATTATCGTTATTTGATATCTCAATAATTACTGTTTCGTCATGTTTATAAGCAACCACCTCAATACTACCCATTTTATTATTTCTTTTCTCCTTCTCTGAAGAAAAATTCACCAGCATTAATTCAATGATTTCCGCAAGGGGTATAATTATATCTTCGGCGACTTCCTTGTTCAGTTCAGTAACTTCTCCGATTGTTGAGAAAACAACATGTAAACCTTTTTCCTCAATCATGGCTCTTACTGCGCGTGTAAGCTTCTGAAAAGAACGCTGAAGCGTAACAAGCCTCAACTCGCACAGAATTTTCCGGATATCTGCCGACATATCTTCCGCACGTTTTGTATCTGAAGTATAAGCATCATTACTGCCAAATCGAAGAACCGATTCATGGTGAAGCTTATTTTGTATATTTTCAAGTTGATTAATAATATTAAGGATTTGATCAAGACGTTTGATGGGGATTTTCACATACTGCTGATTACTTTCATTTCGAATTTTCTGAGCCCTGATCGCCTTTATCAGCTCTCCTGCGTCTACTTTTTTCTCTCTTATGGCAATTTCACCAAACTTCAGCCTCTGATATATATTGCTTTGCTTTTCCAGAACATAATCGACATCCTGCTGCTCAATAGCCCCATCTTGCATAAGTATTTCACCGATTCTGTTTTCTGCCGAACGAATCGGTTGTTTTACATCCATCATAATTTCATCCCCGAGTTGTTTAATACTTATAAGATGCTGCTCAATTTCTCCCTGAAATCTCACATCATCAACAAGATTTACGTTATTGCATATTTTTCTCAGGAACAATATTGTTTGCAGCAAGACATTTATTATATTCCTTGTTGTGGCTATATTAAATTTCTGACACGTAGAAAGCAATGCTTCGGTATCTTCCGTGATTCTGGATGCGATACCCTCTTCAAGAAACCCGGCTAACCCTTTAATTGTATGGAAATTACAATACACTTCATTCAAATAATCCGCATTATCCGGATCCACTTCAAGGTTCACCAGTTCCAACTCAATAGAGTCAAGAGTTTCAAGTATTTCCTGAATAAAATCATTAATAAAGTTTTCTCTGATCTCATTCAACCCTATGCTTGCGGCCTCATTTTTTTGGTTCTGATTGAACTGCTCCATGTACAAACTTCCTCTCTTAATGATAACCCATTCCCCGGTGGGTGAATATTTTTATATATTTTAGCGGCAGGCAGACTTCACTCACAGAAACTCCATCCATACCTGGTTTGCGTAATCAAGCCCTTTCCTTGTCAATTTAAGCATTCCTCCATCCACGCTGACAAGATTTCTCTTTTTTAGAAGTTCAATTTTTTGAATATGTCCGGATAATGCTTTCCAGCCAAATTCCTGCAGCAACTGATCCAGCGATACACCTTTAATGAATCTGAGCCCTAAAATAAGTCTTTCTGACAACCTTTCCTCAAATCCGACTTCATTGCCGATTGCCTGGGGTAAATTATCCTTTTTTATACATTGAATATATTCTATGGGGTTGGTGATGTTTGCTGTCCTCACATTTCCCATAAAGGAATGAGCGGCCGCGCCAATCCCGATGTATGGCAATCCGGACCAATACTTACTGTTATGTTTACTCTCAAAACCGGGTTTTGAGAAATTTGAAACCTCATACTGGTAAAATCCCGATTGCTCCAAACTTGAAACTGCCCTGTAACACATTTCCCTCTCCAATATGTCATCCACCGGCGGCAGTATTCCTTTTCTGTCCATATCGTACCAGAGTGTGTTTTCTTCAAGCTTTAAGCTGTAACAGGATACATGGGTAATATCGATTTTGCCGATAATTTGCAGGGTTTTATTCCAATCCTCCATTGTCTGTGTAGGAATCCCAAATATAATATCGGCATTTATATTGTAAAATCCATAGTCTTTTACTAAATCAATACAATTTATAAACATATCTGCCGTATGAATCCGGCCCATGAACCTTAAAAGCTTATTCTGGGCGGCCTGAAGGCCGATGCTGATCCTGTTGAAACTCAGTTCCCTATAGGCCTTTGCCTTTTCAGCGGTAACTGTTCCTGGATTAGCTTCGATTGTTATTTCTGAGTTTTTTTTAATTATAAACATTTCTGACATCGTATTGATGATTTTTGTGATTTGCTCAACAGAAAGGAGGGATGGCGTACCTCCGCCGCAATAAACAGTGTCAACGGGAAGAGTTCCGTGCCTTTCCCGTATCATTTTCATTTCCCTGCACATGGCTTCGGCATAATCATCAAAGTATTCCTGCATACCGGAAAAGGAAGGAAAATCACAATAACGGCATTTGCTCACACAAAAAGGAATATGAATATATAAACCTATCGGCTCCTGCTTTCCTGATATCATATTATCTCCCCAGGCATACTTTGCTTGAAAATCCAATACTACGTATCCAGCTTCAATACACTCATAAACGCTTCCTGTGGCAATTCAACATTACCTACCTGGCGCATCCGTTTCTTGCCTTCCTTTTGTTTTTCAAGAAGCTTTTTCTTGCGGGTGATATCACCGCCGTAGCACTTCGAAAGTACATCCTTGCGGTATGCCCTGACCGTTTCCCTCGCGATTACCTTGCCGCCTATACAAGCCTGGACAGGTATCTCAAACATTTGCCTTGGAATAGTATCCTTCAGTTTTTCGGCTATCTTTCTTCCCCGGGAATAAGCCTTGCTTTCGTGCACAATAAAGGACAGCGCGTCAACAATATCTCCGTTAAGCCGGATATCCAGCTTTACAAGCTTTGACTTCTGATAACCTTTCCACTCATAGTCAAATGAAGCATAACCCTTTGAACGGGATTTCAGCGCGTCAAAAAAATCATAAACTATTTCATTCAAAGGCATTTCATATGATAAAACGGCACGGGTGCTTTCAATATATTCCATACTCAGATAGTTTCCTCTGCGTTCCTGGCAAAGCTCCATTATACTTCCCACATACTCTGTTGGAGTCATAATGGTGGCTTTCACTATGGGTTCTTCCATCATTTCGATTAATGAACTGTCCGGGAAATTTGTAGGGTTGTCTATTAGGCGAACATCACCGTTTATAGTGGTAATCCTGTAAATAACACTCGGAGCGGTGGTAACCAGATCCAGGTTAAATTCACGCTCCAGCCTTTCCTGAATAATCTCCATATGCAAAAGACCCAAAAAACCGCATCTGAACCCAAACCCCAGAGCGGCTGAAGTTTCGGCTTCAAATAGTAATGCCGCGTCATTCAACTGAAGTTTTTCGAGTGCATCCCTTAAATCACCGTATCTGGCTCCGTCTGCAGGATAAACACCGCAAAAGACCATGGAAACCGCCTTTTTATATCCGTGGAGTGGTTCTTTCGCCGGATTGGAGGCTGATGTAATTGTATCTCCCACCTGAGTATCCCGTACGTTTTTAATGCTCGCGCAAACATAACCGACTTCGCCGGATAACAGCTCTTCAGCCGGAATAAGACCTCCCGGACGGAAATAGCCCGTTTCGGTAACAATGAACCTTTTCTTTGTATGCATCAGTAATATTTCCTGTCCAACCCTTACACTGCCTTCCATTACCCGCACATGGGCAATCACCCCTTTATAATTGTCATAAAGGGAATCAAATATAAGTGCCCGCAGGGGCGCATCTTCTTCTCCTTCAGGATATGGAATGACTTCAACTATCTTTTTTAAGACAGACTCCATATTCAAACCGTTTTTTGCCGAAACAAGAGGCGCTTCATTACAGTCCAGACCAATAACATCCTCCACTTCACGCTTTACTTCATCGGGCCTGGCACCGGGCAAATCTATCTTGTTTATAACCGGAAGGATTTCAAGATTATGCTCAAGGGCAAGATAGACGTTGGCCAGTGTCTGCGCTTCAATTCCCTGGGACGCGTCCACAACCAGAACAGCCCCTTCACATGCGGCAATGCTTCTGGAAACCTCATAGTTAAAATCCACATGTCCCGGTGTATCTATTAAATTCAGAACATATTCGTCACCGTTGTCATCTTTGTATATCAACCGTGCTGCCTGAGCCTTTATTGTAATTCCACGCTCCCGCTCCAGGTCCATTGTATCCAGAACCTGTTCTTCCATCTCACGCTCGGTCAGTACTCCTGTTATCTCCAGCAGTCTGTCGGCTAATGTAGATTTACCATGATCGATATGCGCGATAATGCAAAAATTCCGTATTTTCTTTTGTCTTTCACCTGGCATATATTCCCCGTTACCTCACTTCCGGAACACTGCGGCATGCAGCGGAACCATAATAATAGTCTTGTATCAAAAGATTTTTTTCCTTAGAAAATTCTGATCGGAAAAAGGCTCGTTTGAATTATACCATAGGGTTTTCATACTGTATAGATCCTTATACACCCGTTCGTTAATTCTTATACACCCGTTCGTTAATTCATCCCCAGCATTGTGTCTATAAAAATCCCGTAGCCCCGGGAAGGATCGTTTACCAGAACATGGGTTACGGCGCCGATTATACGGCCGTCCTGGATAATAGGGCTTCCCGACATCCCCTGTATAATACCCCCTGTTTCATTCAGGAGCCTGGGATCAGTGATTTTCAATATCATACTCTTTGGACCTGAAAGGTTTTTTTTCGCCACCTTCTGGATTTCCACACTGAACTCTTCTACATCTTGGCCGTGTATATTAGAAAGAATCACTGCCGGGCCTTCTCTGATTACGCTTCTTGTGCCGACAGGATATTTTTTGCCTTTTAGTTCCGCAATGGCATTGTTCCTGATTTGTCCAAATACACCGAAAGCCGTATTCCAGAATATATCTCCTATTACTTCCGGGCTGTTGAGAAAATCACCCTGAAGTTCTCCCGGGGTTCCCTGCAATCCCCTTCTGATTCCGTATACGGACGACTTCAACAATTCCCCTTTCAGAACAGGCATCATAATTCCCGTATCAACATCGGTTATCCCATGACCCAGAGCGCCAAACCTGCCTGTTTCTTCTTCTATATACGTTAGCGTTCCTATACCCGCCGTACTGTCCCTGACCCAAATTCCCAGACGGAATTTGCCGTCTTCCACGCATTCTGCCGGACTGGCCTTTACCGTTATAATATTATTATCATGAATATACCTCAGTTCAACTTCTTTTTCTCTTGATTCTTCAATAACTTTTGACAGGTCGGAAGTTTTTTCTATCTTTTTATTATTTATTTCAATAATGAAATCCCCCGGTTCCAGTCCGGAATTTTTAACAGGAATAATCTCCCTTCCGTCAGGAGTCATAACGCCGGATATCCCTACCACCAAAACACCTTTTATATATAATTTTATTCCCACCGTATTTCCGCAGACAAATACTTCTTTGACTGGAATCGCATTGACCTTGATGTCTTTTAAGGGAACCACACCAAACAGGCTGAGATGAACCATACTCTGACCGTGCCGGCTGCATTCCAGAGTATAAGGCATGGAGAAAATTGACTTTTTTTCGCTTTCACTCAAACGCTCCACGCGTATACCGCTTGTTTCAGCGGAAAGCTGCAGCTGGAACGGCGAAAAAAATTCCACACGGTATTCCTGTCCCGCCAGAACAGTCATTTGATTAGGTGTAAAGGCAATGATGGAAAGATATAGCGTAATGAAAACAAACAACATTAAAAAACTCAGTCTTGATAAGGAATTCCCTTTTTTGAATATCATATTACACGCTCCAGTCCGTAAGTCGGTTGTAAATGATGGAAGCAATTGTTTTTAGCCTAACTCTAATAACGGCATTAAAATAACCTCTTCAATAATGCCTGTCAGGCAGTACCGGTGAAGTACCCAAATCAGCACAATTCTTCATACATGCTTAATATGGGTGTTCTTAAGTTAACCGAAGCGTGAAAAAATTATGCGGAGAACAAGTGAGATTTGACTTAGTAAAAAATACATATGCTCTTCAAAAGACTAAGTGTCAGTGAAAAATCCAAATGCAACCGTAGAATTAAGTGCAAGGTTGTCAATTAACAGCAGATGGATATATTCTTCTTGTATTTTTCATAACAATTTAAAATATAACAGTGAAAATACTAAAA
>CAZSVI010000102.1:0-13785 GCA_964610205.1 uncultured Oscillospiraceae bacterium | reverse complement strand
GAACCAACCTAATGATGGGAGCTAAGCGCTCAAACATAGTAGAACGCACTCCCGGATTATGTATGCCTTGTCCAAACTCCTGTACTGCGATTTCCTTCATACCATCATTTTTATCCAAGTCCACCACAAAAACATTCTTGTCAAGATTATTACCGTATTCCACAACTTCCTTCCCATTTATATTAAGGATAAATATATCACTATATTCTTTTGTCTGATACTTTATCTCATCATTAAATCCGTCTCCGTTAAGGTCGTCCGAGAGCTTTATAAATGGTTTACTGCTGTCGAGGCTGTAATTTTCAAGATATCTTCTGTGATCTTCATAGGCGCTATCGCTGTTAAAAAACGAAAAAACATTCAAAAGTTTTTTATACCTGATTGCCTCATATACCATATTGATTGAAGCCAATCTTTTAATGACTCCATAACTTGCCATATTGTCATCATCAAACAAAACAATATCCATATATAAAAGACCCTTGTTAATCCTTATGTCTGAGATCTGTTCCCTAAACGAAAGCTTAGTTAAAGGCTGCAGTTCTTTCGTCTCAATGTCAAACACAAAAAGGTTACCGCCTTTTGTGACAGTGCCATAAGCATGATGCATAATGACAATGACATATCTGTCATCGAGCCATACCAGTTTTTTGGGCGTTGTCTGAACCTCGACATTCATGTTTTCTTTAATTTTTTGCTGATCAAGGACTATTTCGTTTTTTCCGGTTTCAATGTTATAGATGTGAATATCACTTAAGACTTCCCACTCATAAGGTGACAAATATATCACTAAGTTTCCGTTTGGAGATATCAAAGGCTCCGAGGTCATATCGTCTGTGTCAATATATTCACCATCCTGGCGGTTGGGTATTACAGCTGAGGTTCTGACAGCAGCATCTGCATTTTCGCTGTTCTCTGTTGTACCGACTTTTGTATCGGTCGCATTTAATATTTCATCTGGATAGTGGCTTGTTTCTACATTTATGCATCCCTGAACTACAGGAATTAAAAATATGATTATAACAAAAAAGAAAATATAATTTTTCATTTTTACATATCCCCTTCAAGTATTTCGCCATTAAATATATTATACACGAAAGTTGACGTTTTTAGGGGACGTTTTCGTTTTTAGGGGACGGTTCTTGATTGACTCAGTTAACATAGCGGGTGGTTCGGATGCTTTCGATGACGCAGGGCGACATCTGCGAAGCCATACGGATATTATCAGCCTAAGAGCGAGTAATTGAGCGACCCAGGATATGGATACCTCTATTGCGAAATTTTCTATGCCAAGAACGGGAGTAGTAGTAAGTGCTTTGCCGCACAAGGAGTGAAACATCCAAAACAGGCCTCTGGGATTGAGATGGTTACCTCTGAATGGACACGGATGCCTATGCATTATTTTCATTGTCCGCTATTTCTTTCTTGAAAATATTCACGCAGACATATATAATACACCTATACTATATGGAAAATTTTTAAGGAAATCTGACAGGAGGCATCATCAGATGATTCCTAAAGATGCTGAAAAGAAGCCGGTTGGTTCCCTGAAAGCACGTACCAGTACAACCACTTTTTTAAGTCGCTTGCTCGAAGCGCCGGATTTAGAGCAGTTTATAAAAAACAATGCGGATGAAATGCAAATGCAGTCCTTCTGTGAATACATAACTCAATTATGTAAAAAACTGGGCGAAGTTCCGGAACACATTATCAGGCAGGCAAACATAGAACGTTCCTATGGACATCAGATTTTTAAAGGGTCAAGAAATCCGTCACGTGATACGGTTCTGCAGCTTGCCTTCGGGTTTGGGGCTGGTGTTGACGAAGCGCAGGAGCTTCTGAAATATGCCGGAAAGAATGCACTTTATCCCAGAGTAAAGCGGGATGCAGCATTGATATACTGCTTGCGTGACCATTTTACAATACTAGAAACACAACGTGTTTTGCATGAAATGGGACTTCCTTTGCTTGGCACGGGTAAAATAAAATGAAGAATATAAAAGCGGCTGTTGCCGATATTCTAAATACCTTTGACGATGTGTATCCCGCAGGTTTTCTGAAGAAATACGATCAGATGGAACGCCTGGCAGGAAGCCATGGTACAGAAACTTTTTTAGTCCGGCAAAAGGGTAGTGAACAGCTTTATGTGGCAAAATGCTACAACAAAGATCTTTACTCCGCTGTGCACGAGAGCAATATTCTAAAGTCGCTGAAACATAGCGGCTTACCCGCTTTTGTAGACGAATTCCAAAACGATAATGCGGTCTGCATTGTACGCGAGTATGTCGTGGGGAAACCGCTCGATCAATATATTATGGAAAACACACTATCGCAGAAGGATATTACAGACATCTGCATTCAGCTTTGCGATATTCTGATCTATTTGCACGGGCAGGAACGTCCCATTATCCATAGAGATATTAAACCGCAAAACATCATCGTCAAACCGGATGGGAAAATCAGTTTGATTGACTTCGACATAGCACGCATATACCATTCCGATACAAAGAGCGACACACAATTCATAGGGACAAGAGATTATGCACCGCCGGAGCAATATGGCTTTTCACAGACAGATGCCCGCACTGACATTTATTCCGTAGGCATCGTTTTAGGATGGCTGCTTACCTGCGAGACGGATGCGAAAGAGGTTTACCGCAAAGCAGGCCATAACAGGCTGATAGGTATATATAAAAAATGTACTGCTTTTTCTCCGGAACACAGATTTAAGTCGGCGGAAAAACTAAAAGCTGCGCTGATCCATTCCGATGGCAAACAAAAAACAGTTGTGCTTCAATGGACGGCGTTTTTTCTGTCGTGTCTGTTTTTCCTTTTTGTGGGTTTTGTCCTGGGGCGCTTTACCGGCATGCTGGAATCGGATCCTAAACCGGATTTCGATGCTGTCTTCGAAGAGCCGATGATCGAACAGGCTGTCCGGCTTCAGCTTGGCAAAACAGCAGACGAACCTATTACCCAGGATGAATTATTAGTGATCGATGGGCTGTATATTTTCGGAGATTCTCTGATTGCCAAAAATGAAGAAGAGCTGCAAGCCGGAGCGATGAAACTCTTTGAAAGTAACCAGATGAAGGAAGGACCGATTCGTTCGCTGACGGATCTTTTAAAAATGCCAAATCTGGAAGAAGTTTTTATTTCTATGCAGAAGATAACGGATATATCTCCGCTTGCAACCTTGCAAAAGCTTGAAGCGGTGGATATAAAGAATAACCCGGTTATGGTTATTTCACCCTTAAGTGAGCTGAAGTTTTTAAAACGGGTTTCCCTGTTTGACACTCGTGTCACTGATTTGTCGCCGCTTGTTCACTGTTCCATGCTCCTTGAATTGAATGCCGGTAAGCTGCCAATCCGCTCTCTCGAAGCATTTTATGGATTAAAGAGTCTGCAGAACCTGAGCCTATATGAAACGACTATTGACACACTCGCCGGGATGAATAAGCTGACGCAGCTTAAATATTTTGAAGTCAAAGGCGTCATTGATGGTGATCTGTCACCGCTGTTATCACTGCCGCATCTTAAGGATGTGGTTCTGGGAGAGGATATGCGGCAGGCGGCTGAAGCTATCGAAGGAAAAGCAGAATTCACAATATCATATCGGTAAATTGAATTCGCTTATTATATGGCAGTCGTTATTATTTGAAGAAATATGTCGGATGTGGGCTGATAGCTCACCTTTTTTAATATAGTGTTATGTAAAATAAAGATGTCAATGACAGATTGAAAAATTAATCAAAAAAAGGAGAAAAACTATGAAGAAGAAACCTGTAATAGGCATATTTTACCTTTTGCTGACTCTTACTCTTATCCTTGCGATGTTTTTGCCGACTTATGCGGCTGACATCAATGCAGCAGAAGCAAAAGCGGTGGCACTGAAAAAGCTTGGATTGTTCAAAGGTGTGTCCGAGACTGATTTCGACCTTAACAGAGCACCTACCCGCGTAGAAGCGATGGTGATGATGATTCGCACGCTGGGCAAGGAAGCGGAGGCGCTGGAGATGGGTGGAACGCATCCATTCACCGACGTGCCGGCCTGGGCGGATAAGTACATAGGTTATGCTTATGAAAAAGGACTGACCAAAGGCGTATCTGCCACAAGCTTCGGCACGGGCAACTCTGGTTCTGATATGTATCTGACCTTCATGCTCAGGGCGCTTGGTTACAGTGACACGGCGTGCGAGTTTTCGTGGGATGCGCCGGATATACTGGCAAAGGCTGTTGGCATCCTTCCTGATGGTGTGGATACGGTGAATTTTCTGCGATCGGATGTGGTTCTGGTCTCCTGGGCTTCTCTGGAGGCCGGCCTGAAGGGCGGCAGTCAGACGATAGCAAATAAATTGATGGAGGAAGGCGTATTCAAAAAGGAGGATTACGGAAAGGCAATTGATTCTGTAAACGAACCCAAACCGGATTTTTTCACTGTTTATAACTTTGATACGCTTAAATATGCTTTAACTGACAACACCGTGAAGGCAATAGCCATTGATTCCGGTGATCCCATGGTTGTTACGGGCGAGCTGACCATACCGGACGGAGTCACATTAATGGTAAACCGGGGGAATGATTTTTATATCGAAGGTACACTGATAAACAACGGTATGATCCAAGTCATGGGAGCTGATTCATTCACAGATGATTTTATTAACTACTCCGTGATGTCGGTTCAAAACGGCGGCAAAGTCATTAACAATGGAAAACTAAGATTGTGCGCGTCCTCAATCAGGGATAGAGTGGATCGTGGTCCGGTCGGCGGACAACTCCGTGTTTTTGACGGCTCGTTTGAAAACAAGGGGTCTGTTTACCTTGAAAAAGGAAAGGTCAACACGCATGGAGGCATGGCGGTAATCGTCGGAGGAACGTTTACCAATAATGCGCTTGTTGTTTTGGATGGTTTCTTCCTTCGCGTTGATGAAGGTAATTTTATAAACAACAATGGTGCTGTTGTCATCAACAATACACATATTTTTGCTGAAGAGAAAGGAACATTTACAAACAACGGAACGATCTCCGGAGCGGAAGTCAACGAGCAGGACAATACTGTTGAATTCAATGACGATATACTTGAGGATAAAATTCGTATGGCAATGAACAAACCAGACGGTGAAATTACAAAGGAAGAAGCGGCGGCGGTCACTTCCCTGGATTTGAGCAACGAGAGCTTTGACGATAGGAACAGCAAGAACGGCGGCATCCAGAATATCGGTGCGCTGCAGTATTTTATCAACCTGAAGGAGTTGAATTTGTCGTTTAATAACATTGAGGACTTTTCTCCGCTGGCAGGTCTGACAAAATTAGAAAGTTTAGGCTTCACAGGTGTTCCGGTCAAGGATTTATCCCATTTAAAAGGTCTGACGAATTTAACCTGCCTTGTATTTGATTGGAACTATGCTCCCGAGCAGGGGCATAATGGATATGAGAACCTTGATTTTATGTCGGATATGATAAACCTTGAGATATTTGAGGCAAAAGGTGCGGGAATTAAGGATATTTCTGCTCTTGGCAATTTACCAAAGCTATGGAGCGTATTCTTATCAGACAATCTGATTACGGATGTCAGTCCGCTTGCAAAACTAACCAACCTGAAAGAGTTGGTACTGAGTAACAATCCAATAACAGATTTTAGCCCGCTCGAGGATATCTACGGGCAGCTTGAAGGTAAGGATTTCGAAATGAAATAACTTTGGGGGAACCTACCATGACGATCCCCATGTAAAGAATATGAGATTATGGTTACAGCGACAAACAGCGGAACGGGCAACTGACCGCAAGCAAGGCCCCCTACCGGTTCAATTCCGAATGAGGGCTCCATTGAGGCGGCTTTCAGGGTTTACTTGAAAGCTGCTTTTTATTAAGTAAACCAATTGAACAAAATAATAAAAAACTATTCTTCTCCCTTTATATTGTGGAAAAAGCCTTAAAATGTTTGTAAATAAGCGGATGTAAGACTTTTTTATTTTGCTATTCTACAAAATAAATTTCATGTCAGTATTAAAAAAATGGCTTACACCGGAAATTGCCCATAGTATATTAAGGGTCTGTACTGATCAATTAACAAATGCGAAACATGAAGGTTTTTCTATACCGCAGGTATGATGCAGAATTTCGGGTATGCCGGTTACGGCTGATATGCGGCAAAGACTTACGGAATCAGAATCCATATTTCCTACAAGCATATATTTGCCTGAAGGGTCAATGGCAAAATCTCTGGGTGTTTTATGTGATAACGGCATACAGCCTGTCGAGGTGAGACTGTGATCCTTCTCGTTCACTGAAAAAACCGCAATGCTGTCAAAGCCTCTGTTTGCAGCATATAAAAAGCGCCTGTCTTTTGAAATGTGTATCGCAGAACAATAGGATGCCCCACTGAAATTATGGGGGAGCGTTGTTAACTGCTGGATAGAATTTAAATTACCTTCTGACTTGTTGAACCGAAGTACATTCACCGTATTGTTCAGCTCATTTATCAAATAGATGGTATTACCGGTCGGATGAAGCTCCAGGTGCCTTGGGCCGGAGCCTGAAACAGCCTGCAGGTAATTGTGTGCCATCAGATTGCCTTTTTCAAGAGTATAAACATACACTCTGTCAGCTCCGAGGTCGGTTGCAAGAACATATTGGGTTCCGGGCACCTGAAGAATAAAATGGGCGCGAGCCTGTGACTGACTGCCTTGAATAATACCCTTTCGCAGCATATCCCCGTTTTCATGCCGGATAACAGAAGTACATCCGTTCAATGAACCATCCTGATTTACAGGGTTGGTAAAAATTTTACCCTCTGCGTAACTTGCAGATAAAAGTGTGTGCTGATCTTCCGACAGTGAGATGTGGCAAGGGCCTGAAGCATTGAAGCAAATACTGTTGATATGCCTTGGAGCAAGTTTGTCTGTAATATCATAGGCACTTACGCCTCCTAAACCATTCGAAATTTCATTATTTGCATAGAGATAATTTTTCCCGGAATGGATACAAAGGTAAGAGGGCCTATTACAGTGTTCGATACGGTTTATTATGCATAGTTTTTCCTTTTCCCGATCGAGCTCCATAATATAAATGCTGTCAGAGTACGAACCAACATAAAACATGCTTTTACAATAATCCTTCATAAAACACAACCTTTCTTTCCAATGCCGGGTAAAACTCAGCTTGCTATAATTATGCTCCTGTTATTTGCGATCTACCTGCAGCAATTCTGGTAGCCGTTACAATGAAACGTGAAGTTGCATATGAGAACACAATGCCTTTTTTTAAAAGAAAATTTATCGTATTCGGGGTAAATTGTGACAATTTCTCGCTGCTATTAAGCAATGCTCCATTCAGATCTGATACCGGAAAGTGTTCTCATAGTTCACCTTATACAATTATTAAGTAAAGCCAGTCGTGCGTTTCTTCCGACAACCGATAAAATAAAATCATTTAATCCAAACTGTTTGAGCTTTTGCATAAGATCTAACGGAATTGCTTCCGGATCGGAAGAAAGCAGTACCTGTGTTTCGCTTTCGTTTAATTTCAGTGTATTTCCGGCCGTTGCCAATATCGGTTTGTTATGCGGGCAAATCTCCTGACAACGAAGACATCCGATCAATGTATGATGTGAGCTTTGAGGTATCCAGTCCGGAAGTATCTGTTTGTTTTCGTTATGCATGGTCAGGCATTTTTCAGCGTTAATAACCGAATACTGATCGATTGCTCCGGTTGGGCAGTTTTGTCTGCATAATTCGCAGGATTCACAGCTATCCAAAAAGGCAATGGGGTACGAAATGTTCGCACAGGGAATATTTGTGTAATAGGCATTCAGGCTGAAAAAGCTACCAAATTCATTTATGTAACAAACATTATTACGCCCATACTTTCCAAGCCCGCTGCAAACAGCCAACAGCTTTTGTGATATACCTCTTACATGATCAGTTTGATAACCCTGCACCGCTGATTTCAGCGCGTCATTCAGTTTTTGGTGTTGCTCAGAATTGTCAAGATATGTTGGCGGGATGGGAACAGTAACTTCTTTACCATTATAATTAAGAACTACCTGCGCCGGTTCACCCTGGCAGGCGACAATCAAAAATGACAGCGGCTCGAAGGGAACATCAGGTATCTGGTGATTGTGAAAGTGTTTTACGGCATTTTGAATAAATGTTGTGTTCGTTCTTATTGAAGGAAGCTCATCATATGTTTCTATTATTTTCGCTAAGTACTGATAAGGCAAAAACGCAGCAGGAAACCCTGCGGATTTAAGTTGATTTAAAATATCAATACTGATACTGTTTTTCTGATTCATAGAATTAACCTCGTTATTCTTAAAATCTGATTGTGATAATCCCTTTTCTTTTCTAATCTTAATTAATTCACTTTATAATTTATATTCAGGGAGCCTTACTCCTATAAAATGGTCCAACTCTAAATTAAATTGTAAATCGTTGTTAACAATCTTTTTTGCGCAGACTTCCTTAAAAGGTATAAATAATACCTGCTTTAGCGGTATAATTCTCATAGTTAGTATGCTTTACAGGATAACAATACAACACATTTTTTGTAACTAGATTATACAATTTATTAGTTATATTGTCAAAATTATTCTGACTTCTGACTTCTGACTTCTGACTCCTGAATACTTGCAGCTTTGCTGCGTTATGATATTATATATCTAAATTATCATTGTATAAAATAAAGGTGCCATATGGACAAAATTTTAAAATTACTTAATCTATTTGTGGATTATATGAAAGAAAAACAGAGAAACCGGTTTAGTATTGAGGATGCCGAAAAGTTTGTTATTGAAAAAATTGGAGGGCAAAGCTCCTATGTTCGAACAGGTGGCTACCCTTTTTTTTATAATGCCATAAAATCACTGGAGCAAAGGGAAGTGATTGCGCCTGTTGTGTCATCTAATTTTAATGGAATAAACCCGGCCTTGCAATCCCGCTGGAGATTAGTGTGTGAATCTCAAATTCAGCAATGGGGTACGGCCTTTATGATGCAGCTTTCCGACAGGTTGGATATGTCGGGATATATCAGAAATCCCAAATGGCATACATCAGAAGAAAAACAATATATTTTAAGTATTTATGAGTTTTTTAAAAGCGTGGAGAAACGAGAATATGCAAGCTGCGAGGAAAGGTGTCTTGAGCTGTTCGGCAATGAGAAGTTTTTACAAACTGAAGATAAAAAGGTTATAAGCAGATTAAATTTAACCTATGATCAACTGAAGATGATAAAGTATGGGCAAATGTTTACATATTGGATTCGTAAAAGAGAAAAAACCCGTAAGGTTCTTATCCTGGAAAACCATTCAACCTTTTTTTCTATCAAGCGTTGGGCAGAAAAAGGAGGGATTGTTTTTGGAATGGAGCCTGACTTGATTATCTTTGGAGACGGGAAACATATCATTAAAAGTCTTTCTTTTTTAGATGAAATTGCAGTGGCTAAGGAGTGTGTGATAAAATATTTTGGAGATATAGATCCGGAAGGGTTTCTTATCTATACTTCTTTAAAGAAAAGCTATTCTGAACTGGACATCGGTTTGTTTTTCCCAGCCTATCAGTTTTTGCTTGATACGGGAAAAAGCTATGACATAGGGCATAGCCGGCAGAATATGAATCCTAAGGTGCTGGAAGATATCATTCGGGAATTTATGCAATTAAAACCCGAATATGCCGGTATAATTGAGGATTTATGGAATTACAAAAAAAGAATTCCCCAGGAATTCTTAACATATGAAGTGCTGAAAGGCCTCACGAATAGTTGAAGTATTTGACTGAATGACATACTGAATACTTAGAAGTATTGAAAGACTTGGTGAATCATGGAACAGGCGAATAAAGGCTTTTTTGAAAGGATGAAGAAAATTCAGGCCGTCCGAATGCTCGGAACAGGGTTGGATGCAGGTGAAATGCAGGAGATTGTGCATGAAATCTGTTTCCTTTTGTTATTAAAAATTTTTCGTAGGGAAATAACTGAAAACCCTGACCGAACCAGATCCGATCTGGTGTTTTTAACAATGGAAGCCATGCGGGATTTAAATCTGAAACCTGACAGAGTAATAGCAGAGAGGATCGCCGACGGTGTTTTATGGTACAGAGAACCATCGAAGCAGGAACCCTTTCGAACGAACATTTTCAACGAAGATACCGGAGAGCATGAGGAATACAAGTTTAAATATCTAAAGGAGGATCGTGAGCTTTCGCAGTGGGACAAGGGAGGTTCCACCGTATATATGCTTACCGAAATAGCACAGGAAATAATATTTATAACCCGTGAAATATTAGAGGAATTTGGCTTCGATATAGAACAGTTTTACACGCTTCAGCTCATTAAATCCGGGAATTTTCATAAAGCTGAGAGCAGTGTCGATAACTTAATTGCCAGAGTCAGAACTCTGATACGCAGAGAGCGGGATTACACAGAAGATGTGATTCGTAACCCACAGGTCATTTTTTTTGACAAGCGAAGAAATCGTAAAAAAAGTGAAGAGGAAATCAAAATACAGTTTGAAGAAGAGCAAAAGGTGTTTCAGGATATGTTTTCCTGGAAGAAAAGGGTGGAGACATTTCCCGATGAACAGCGTCTGGAAGCCGAATCGGTGTTTGAAAACTTAGAGCGTGCCCGCATGCTGCATAACGAGCTTGCAAAGCTGGTTGTTGAGAATATGGCTTTGGAGGTAAAAGTTCGGGTGGAATATCCTGAAAGCTTTTGGAGGACAAGCAGTCTTTCATTTAAAAAGGATATCTGGCAAAATACTGTCATTAAATATGGATTGGACAGCTTTGACAGATTGGAGAATTTACTGAATCCACTTTTTTCTGCAGATGTGGAATTTATTTATCCGTTGGATTGGGCATGGGAAGAACAAACCATCAAAGGGGATAACACCATTATAACAGAAGAGGAAAATCCGGAGGATGAAGAGGAGTTAAGCTGGGAAGAAAAGGGTGTTGACTGGGAACAGCTTACCACCTTATATACACCGATTTTTCATGCATTACTGGAAAAAGGTCAATTTCATTTTTCTTCATTAAATCTTTTAGCTCAGGAGAAAAGGCAGGTTTGGATGGAGCAGAAAGAAAATATTGATATGCTGATGATGCTTGCCATTACCAATATAACGCTGACTATGGCTTACAATATGGCAGAAGATGTGGATGAGCGTCTGGAGCTGTTCAGAAGGCTTTGTGAAAAAAACGCTGAGATGAAAAAACTCGAGGGGAAGACAATTACTTCATATATAGAAGCACATGAAAAGTGGCTCGTATGGGATGAAGTTGTTGTCTCGCCTTATGTAATATGTGTTGAATAGGAGAAGATTAGAATGTATGGTTCTGAAGAAATACAAAAAGGGGCTCAGGTCTTCTTTTCATTATTAAAAAATAAAATTCTGCCGTCTGCCGATTCGATGGCTCAGGAGTATTATAACAGCGTTGAGGTTAGAGAAATCGTTAAGGATATGGCTGTGGAAGGCGGGCTTAGGGTTTTTGAAACCCGGGAAAATATCCATATGGTTGCAAGCCCATATGGAAGCATGTTTGCCAATTCCTACACCCAGATGAAGGACAAGTATAAAGCCCTGGAGAGGAAAAGATATTTTTACCTTGCCAACACGATTCTTTGCATTTATCTGGCGGAGGTGGATATGGAAAGTTATATCCGCATTCGTTGGGAGGAACAAGGTGTTTCATATGCAAAATTAGAGGATATTGTTACGAAAACTTTGGAATCCTGGATGAAAAGACAAACCGAGAGCCAGGAGTTCGCAGAGGACTGGGGAATTGCACTTGAACAGATTTATGATTTATGGGTGAATGAATTCTCTTTGTACAAGGAAAACCAGGCTTCCGGCAGGATCGATGTTGTTAATACCAAAGGAACCAGGTATTCGTTTATTCATGAAGCAATAAAGCCGCTGGCTGATCAAGGCCTTATCTATGACAATACACGGGAGCTTAAAATCATTCCCAAAAATGAACTTTATGAACGTCTTGACTATTTATATCACGGCCAGGAGCGGTATATGCAAATGAAAGAAATGATACGTAAAACTCGGGAGGAAGAAGCAGATGCCGAAGATTAATAAGGTTCGGATAACCGGAGTGCGATATGATAATTTCAGAAAGGGATATGAGGATACGATCATAGATTTTACACGAAATGATGAGCCGGATCATACTCTGATTACGCTGGTGAATCAGGGAGGAAAAGGGGTTTTAATGCAGCTTTTGTCCCAGATTACCATGCCTGATACAAGATGGGGAAAAGAATCCGGAAATCGTATTATTAGTATGTTCTATGACCGATACCGCAATTTTAAGCCCTATACATTTCACATAATTATAGAATGGAAACTGGATACAATTCCTGAAAAATGGCTTTTAACAGGGATATGTGTTACTGCTGTAAAACGCAACTCGACAGATGAACTGGAAGAGAAAACGGGACTGAATTATTTTCATTATACCGTGGAGCATGATAACTCCGGTTTCTTTTCAATTGAGCAAATACCTGTTTATGATACAAAAAATAATTGCCCTGCGGCATTTGATGTATATGAGAGCTATATTGACAACAACAGCAAATATATCGTTAAATACCCCATGTCCCAAACCAGAAGGCTTAATTCAAACTTTTTTGAATATTTGAAAAACAGAGGAATTTACCGTGCGGAATGGGAAATGATGAAGAGCATTAACAGGGATGAAGGCGGTGTTCGGAATTATTTTTCAAAGGCAACCGACAATAAGTCGGTTATTGACAAAATGTTGATTCAATCTATCACGCAAAACATGAGTAATTATAATGAAAATGCAGGTGAGAGCCTGAAAGATATGTTTATCAGTAATCTTTCAATTACAAGGGATCTGCCAAGACTGATTGAAAGGGAAAATGATTATAAAGAGCTTCTGATGCTGATAGCTCCTCTTTTAGATACTACCGAATCGGGATTGACAGCATTAACGGCAATTGAAAGGCATATACGTGAAGGAAACCTGATACTGGCTTCTTTGTATAATATGTTGGAGAGTGCGGAAGACCAGCAAAATGGATGGACAGAAAAAAAGCGTGAAGCACAGAAGGAACTGGAGGAATTATATTTTCAACGTGATAATATCGAATATGCTCATGCCCGAAGAACAAAGATAGAAAGGCAAAGTGAGCAGGAAAAACTTAAACAAACACTTGAAAGTATTGAAGTGGATTTAGCCGGGTATGAAGCCAGAGAAAAAGAAATAAAAACCGATATTTTATTAAAAAAACGTGAGAAGGATATTGAACAAAGAGATTCAATCAGGAAGCAAAAGCAGGTTTTAATCGATAGCCTGGGTATCCGGAATGTGCAGGAAGAGATAAAGAGATCAGAGGATTTCATTTTATCTAAATGGGATAATAGCAGGAGTTTTTTTGAAAAAATTTCCACAGAACATTCCGCATATCAAAGTAAGCTGCAGAAAAATGCCAATGAGTGTTCAAATAATAAAAAGAGCTTACAGAAAAGACTGGAAACCGTTCTCATTGATTTAGGCATCTTTAGCGAAAGGGTAAAAAACCATAAGGAAGCGTTCAATGAACTTACAGGAATATTTGACCTTTTCCGCTTAGCCGTACCGGAGTATTTGCTCGATGAACTAAAAGACGAACTGGAAAAAATAAAAGAAAACGGAAGAAAAGCAGAAGAACGGATTTATAACAACGAAGAAGAGCAAAAAACAACAGAAAGGAAGCAATACGAAATTCAGCTTAAGCTGGATCACGATAAAAAGGAAGCAGAAGAACTGGAAAAGAAAT
>CAZSVI010000101.1:0-13843 GCA_964610205.1 uncultured Oscillospiraceae bacterium | reverse complement strand
CTAGATTGAGATTGACAGAGCGGAGCTATGACTTCTGGAAAGAAACAGATCCAAAAGGCTCAGTTTTTAGAGTAAACATGTTTAAGGAAATGAATAAGAAAGACATTGTGACGACAAGAGCGCTACTTGAAAAAATGCTATTAAATCTAACTGAAATTGAGAATGCGACTATTGAAGAAGAAGAGAATGATTAAGACAATAGCCGCTGTGCCCGCCTTATGTGCATATGCAGCTGACCAGAAAAGGAGTATTTACAGTATGAAAATAGGTAAATGGGTAAAAATTATTGGCACTATAGTGGGTTGCGTGCTATTTGATATCGCCCTTCATCTTGCTACAAGCGTTTACAGTACAATGCCTGAGAATCCGAACTATAGCATAGTGGCAAAGTTGCTTGGGACGGAAATTACCGTATCACTTTGGGCGCTACTTTCTTTTACCGGTGCAGCTTATGTTTATTGCCTTATCAGAAAAGCGATTCCAGGAGAGGGGGTAAAAAAAGGGTTGCGGTACGGGTCTGCAATAGCGCTGATTTGGCTTTTTGCTATGCTGGAGGGGGTATCCCTATTTGACAATCCTATAATTAACGAATTTGTGATTGGCCTCAGTGATGCGATACCTGTTTTTTTAATGGGGATTCTATTGAGTTTGATAAAAGCTGAGAAAGGAGAGAATGCTTCGGTAAAGTCATTTGTTCCTGGACAGAAGATGACGACCGTATCCATATTCACGGGGATATTCTTAATTGGACGATATGTTGCATATTCCACAGGAGTGATCCAATCAGAATTCCAAACAAGCCCGTTCTACACATTTTTCTGGACTTTACTTATGGGTGCCTGTATTGGGGTAGTATGTATTTTACTGTCGAATACCGGAAATACGTTGCCCTTAAAACATGGAGCCGTAAAATTTGGATACTTGGTTTTTGGAGTTAACTGGGCCACGTTCCTTGTTTTTATGCCCTTATTGTTTTCCGGCTATTTAATCGATGTGCTATTCAGAATCATTATAGACACTCTACTTGTAACAATTGGATACTATTTGACATTTAGCCCTAGGATTCAGCTAAAACTTGGATTAATAAAATGAGGTGTTATTATGTTGAAAAAGCTTAAAAATAATACAATTATATGCGGCATTATTGTTTTTGGCTTGTTGCTCGTTGGGCAAATATTTTTGGGAAAAGCGGGACACTTTTTCGCAAATAGGGTTAAATACCGACAAATTGATCCGTACGACATTTTTGCCCGTATTTCAATACACCATGCTGTTCAAATGATTATTGCTATAGTTATTATTGTGGTGTTGAGCAGGCTATTAAAAATCCATTTTTATTTTCAACTCGGCGATGTGAAAAAAGGAGTAAAGTACTTAACTTTATTTACGGCCGCTTTTATAGTTATTTCAATCGCACAGCACATCCTTATGTATGTTAATAATCGGTTGCCTAACTATGCTTTTCCTCTAGACGGGAGAAATGTCATCGGAACTCTGGGGTTCCAATTATTCTTAAGCGGACCGGCAGAAGAGGTTGTTTTCCGAGCTTTACCAATAACAATGTTGACCTATGCCTTTGGTAGAAGCATCCCAATAAAAAGCAGTTTTACCTTGGAAGTAATACTTGCATCGGTCTTATTCTCATTTGCCCATATTAATTGGTGTTTGAGACCGCTCGTTTTTGAGGTTAATTATTTTCGATTATTTTATTCATTTGCACTTGGAACCATACAGGGGATTGTTTATCAAAGAAGCAAAAGCATTCTATACCCTATGCTAATGCATAGTTTTAGCAATGTTCTAATGGTTGGCTCTGGATATTTGTTTAAAGCATTGTTATAATAATCAATCCATTTTAAAGGAGAGTTTTATTATGGGTAATCTAAATTATTTCTCTGATCTCTGTTTTGCGTGGGCGTTAATTGGGATAGTAACCACATACTCAGATATTATCAGGCTGCTGTCGGTTTACATAAGATAAATTACAGCCCGAGTATAAAATATTCGACATCTTCATATCTTTTTATCTATTCATTTATTTGCCAAAGAGTGCTAAAGTAAGAACAAAAATCTCTTTTCAGCTGTTAATAGGTCATGCTAACCACTTATGAGAGGGATAGAGAATGTATGAGGCGCTTTAATCATGTGTAAGAAACAGAAACAAAAGTATTTATTAGGGGATAATATTGCTTTTTTGATCGCGGATTTGTGGAAAGATCATAAAAGCATGATAGTGATGTTTGTGGTGCAGTGCCTGGTAGGGGTGAGCATGCCGTTAATTAACACGATGATAGGACGCACCGCTGTGGATTTGATAACCCAACACGCGTCCGCGTTGGAAGCGGTGAAACAGATGGGCTTTTATGTCGTGGCTTACACGGTGATGTCCGCTGTAAATTATTCAATGTCAACACAATTACCCATATATAGGGACATTTCAAATTATTACGCCAAACGTGTGTTTTATAAATCTCTTTCTTGTGTCTATCCGGGGCTGGAAAGCCCCGATGGGCAACTTAGCTACCAGAAGGCCATCCGTGTGGGACAGCAAGACAATCAAGGCGCACTTCTGATGATGAACAGCGGGGTGTCTGTGATAACGGGTCTGCTTTGCTTTTTGCTGTTTGCGGGCATCATTTCCGTATTAAATCCATTGGTGGTGGCGCTGCTGTGCGTGCTTACCGTGCTGAATTATTTTGCACTCCAGCACGCGCGCAAATACGAAAAGAGCAAACGAGACGAAATCAGCATAGTGGAAAAAAAGCTGGAATATATTGACGTGACCTCCTCCGATACTAAGATCGGAAAAGATATAAGGCTGTATGGGATGGCTGACTGGATTACTACGCTGAAAAACAATCTATTCACGCTTTATCGGAGTTTGTTGAATATGGTGCAGAAAAGATATTTTTATTCCTCCCTTATCAACGCGCTCACGCTTTTGGTTCGGGACGGACTGGCCTATTCATATCTGATTTACAGCATATATCAGGATCGTATCACGCTGGGTGAATTTATGATGTATTTTTCCGCGATCACCGTCTTTTCAAACTTTATCAATCAGGTGATATCTAATGTTAACGGCATCACAACCGCAAGCATACAAATCGGTGAAATGCGCGAATTCTTTGGCATGCCTGAAGATGTCATCCCTGCCGGAGAAACTGTTTCCATCGTTCGGCAGGAAGGTGTGCTGATGGAAGTGGAGTTTCAGCATGTCTGTTTTTCTTATACGAAAAATGAGGAATATGCGCTCAAAGACCTCAGTTTCCATATAAAAGCCGGGCAGAAGGTTGCTCTGGTCGGTATCAACGGCGCGGGAAAAACGACGATTGTGAAATTGATGTGCGGGCTGTACCAGCCAGATAAAGGGAAAATACTTATACAGGGCCAGGATATTTCCCGCGTGCCGAAGAAAGAGCTATACCAGCTTTTTTCCACGGTGTTTCAAGATATTTTCATGCTGCCGGTCAGCGTGGCGGAAAACGTCTCGCTTCGACCCCCTGGTCAAACCGACCGTGCGAAAGTTGAGCAATGCCTTCGTAAAGCCGGTTTATGGGAGGAAATTGCATCTCATGAAAATGGGATAGACTCGGTGATGCTGAAAGCCATCGACGAAAACGGGCTGGTGCTTTCCGGCGGGCAGCAGCAGAAACTGATTCTTGCACGAGCGTTGTACAAAGACGCACCTATTCTGGTACTGGACGAGCCGACTGCAGCGTTGGATCCAATCGCCGAGCATCAAGTGTATGAAAGCTTTCACAATTTCGCCCGCGAAAAGACAGCGCTATTTATTTCCCATCGGCTGGCAAGTACGCGGTTTTGCGATGAAATCCTGTTGCTGCGCGGGGGGGAATTGCGCGAGCGGGGCAGCCATAAGGAGTTGATACGCCATAATGGCGAATATGCCGAAATGTTTCGCATACAAAGTCAATATTATATGACTGAAGGGGGAGGGGTGCGGTAATGAACAAAATGAGAAGGTTTTTCGCAGCACTAAGCGATTTGCTTTCCACCGCGTGGAAGCTTGACAAACTAGCAGTGACAGCCAAGCTTCTTGAAGCGTTTCTGGGCTGCGCATCGCCTTTCGTCAGCATTATACTGACGGAATACGTCCTTAATGGCATCATGGCAAAAAAAATGTTTTCTTCGCTTCTGCCCGGAACATTTGCCGCACTCTTTGCCATTTTTGTTTTGCAGGCTGCTAAAGCACTAAACGAAAAGATGAGTAAAACACATACTGAATTATGTGCCCGCCGTTATCATATGATGCCCGGGGAACGCTCTTTGACGATGGATTTTCCCGAACTGGATAGTCCTTATACCAATCAAATCCGCAAGAATATGGAAATTGAGCGATCCTGGTGGGGAGGTATGTATGGGCTGCTCTATATCATTTTTTGGTTTTCATTCAGCGTATTCAATATTGTGACCGCTTCTGTTTTACTCTCCCCTGTGATTCATATCAAGGGTTTTTTGGACAACTGGGTAACGCTGGTGGTTTTTGCCGCCTTTTTTATTGGAACGATTGCCACTACTTCTACTACAATGGTTTTTTTTAAGCAAAGAGTTAAATTATATGATATGATGAATAAAGCACATACATATTACAGTTTTTTTATCAACAGCGGCGGCGTGGATTATAAAGCCGGCAAGGACATCCGCATATTTGACGCGGGAGAATTAATCCGTGACAAAATCGAAGGCGACAATGCCACATTAAGAAGCTGGAAACGAAAGATGACAACCATTGGATTACACGCCGGCAGCCTCTACGGCAGCGCCGCAGGCTTTTTTCAATCGGCTTCCTATCTGTATGTGGTGATTCAGGCGTTGGGCGGTGTGGTGCCGGTAGGTTCAGCCATCAAATACGCTTTACTGATTAATAGTATCACATTGAATATCAACGGACTGATAAGATCAATAACTTCTTTATGGGAAGTCGTAAACAGGCAAAACAGTTCGAAAGATTTCCTATCCATCCCCGACACGATGCCGCGTGGCAAAGCACCTGTGGAAGCGCCGGACGGGCGCTATGTGTTTGAGTTTCACAACGTTTCATTCCGTTATCCCGGCGCGGACAAATACGCCTTGCGCTGTCTGACGATGACCATTGAGGCTGGAAAGCGTATGGCCGTCGTTGGTTTGAATGGCAGCGGCAAAACAACGATGATCAAGCTATTGTGCCGCCTCTATGATCCTACGGAAGGTGTGATCACGCTGAATGGTCGAGACATACGCGAATTGGATCGTGAGGCGTACATGCAAGTATTCTCAGTGGTGTTTCAGGATTTTAAGCTTCATTCATTCACCTTGGGGCAGAATATTGCCGCTTCCACGCAGTTTGACCCAACGCGAGCGAAAAAGAGCCTTGACCTCGTCGGGTTGAGCGAATGGTTTAAAACGCTTCATCAGGGGCTTGAAACGCCTTTGTATAAAGACTTTCTGGAGGATGGTATTGAAATATCCGGCGGCGAGGCGCAAAAAATCGCACTGGCGCGTGCCCTGTATAAAGACGCGCCCGTTACCGTGCTGGACGAGCCGACCGCTGCGTTGGATCCTATCGCGGAATTTGAGGTATATTCCCGCTTTAACGAGATGATCGGCGGGAAAACTGCAATATATATTTCTCACCGGCTGTCTTCCTGCCGATTCTGCCAGGACATTGCCGTGTTCCACGAAGGTACGCTTGCACAACGCGGCAGCCACGACTCGCTTTTGTCTGACAAGGATGGCCTGTATTATTCACTATGGCACGCCCAAGCACAACACTACGAAGGGTAATCAATAAGTTTGAGACAAGCTCTGTGTCTATTCAGAGCATTCCTGTAATGAACTTTAACGGACTTTGAAAAAAGAAGAACCTCACGATAGAATATATAGCTGTGTATGCCATATTGTATCTGGTCAGGTATGAGATTCTACAAAAAGAAAAACTCCGTGAGACAATGTTTGCACTGAAAGTAAGTGAAAACAGCTTGAAAACACCTATATCAAGCTGAAGAAAGCTTCCGAGCTTGAGGAAATGACCATAGTCAAAGAGAGAAACAAAATAGCAAGGGAAATACATGATACCGTGGGACACACACTTACAACAGTACTTGTTGAAAATAGAAGCGGGGGAGAGGTTACTTATAAAAGACCCGGAGCTTGCATTGGAAAAGCTGAGACTTGCAAAAGGGCAGGTGAGAAAAGGTTTAAATGACATCCGGGAATCTGTTAAAAAGATGATCGATGAAATAAAGTGGACACAGTGAAGAAGAGGAAGACGAATTGAATTCATCGGTATAATTGATGCATTTCTCTATTACACTGCGTACAACCGGATCGGAAATTAAATATTGGTTATACAGCTTTACGCCGATCATTCCCAAATCATTTATACACCTGTCAATTTCAAACAAAGTTTCTTTCACATAGCCCGGATTTATAAATGCAAGTCCTTTTATCATGCCCGGATGACGCCTCATTGCAATGGCAACAATATCATTGCATTTTTTTACATCATCAGGTGTTGGATTCCCTTGTGTAACCGGCAGAGAGCACACCAGATTATCCATAAAAGTACTGCAGGCCGACTCAACCAGCATATCACAGTCTTTCACGTCAAGACCGTCTTTTTCATCAATTAATACATGCTCATGCCAGTTTACAACCTTGTACTCCATGAAAAGCTTCATATTGTCTTTTATCAGATCCAACCCGGCTCCTCCTTTAAGAATAGTTTAAAAACCATCAGTCTTCCAGAATGTAAAGCATGAATCAGAACAACAGCCATTACCTCCATACATTACCTCAATCAACCTGTCAGTAGTATTTATAGAAATCTCATTAATCTTGAAGGGTGTGATTAGTCTTAACATGTATGGCTTGTGCTCCATAACTTTTTCATTGGTGTATGAAGACTTTATAACTGCTGGAAATTTTACAGCAGTTGCTGCTCTGTCAAATAATACACATAAGTGCGACACCATCCGGTCAAAGACGTCCTCATATCCTTTTAGAGCTCCAAACTCCTGAATATTGAGTACATTATCCTTTTCAGTTCCAAACAGGTATGCACTTATCCGACCTGTATCATCCTCCCATATCAGACGAACCACATCTCTTTCCTGCGCCCAATTTTTCCAGTAAAATTCATTGTCTCTTACAACAGAACCATTTAATTTGCCGCTATATTCTTTATATATTTTTATCATTTGTTCACAGTCCTTTTCAATATTCAGAGGACGTATGTTGGAACTTAGTCTACCCTTATCTGTAAGGTCTGCATTTTTAATGAACAAAGTGTTTTCTTTCCAACCAAGTCTTGCATAAAAAGAAAAAATACCTGTTGATAACATGGATATCTTGATTTTATGCTTTTCCATCAATTGAATTGCTCTTTTTAATAAAACAGTTGAAAGTCCCTTTCCTCGATAATAAAACTTGGTGCAAACTTCACCGATTCCGCCCATACTGACTTTTTCTCCAAGCAAATAGACATCTCTGTGAAATACCCTTACCGTGCTTAATATTTCCTTATCTTCAGCTGCTACAAGAATACTGTCTAAATCTCTCCATGGATCGTATTTCCAATGGTTTACAAAAAGCTGCCTGTATTCATTATCGTATTCGCCCTTATTAAAAGAATACACGCAATGGTCAAACCAGGCATCCATTTCCTCATGTTTTAATGCACGTATATCCATAATGCTATCTATACCCGCTTTCTATCTATGTTCAATAATTTTTTCGTCATATCCGGCCTATGAGATTAGTTTCACCTAAAAAATATTTCAAGACCGCTATTTGCAATCTTTCTTACCGTACGAGCATCCATTCTTTCCACTCCCTGCCCTATAGACAGTTCATCACAGTAATCGCTTCTATACAGCTCAAGTTTGATTTCAATGGGCATTATTGGCTTATAAGCCTTTATTTTGCCTATTAGTGAGAGGGATTTTCTTGCTGCTTCCCTTATTTTTTCTACAGCTTCTTCTTCATTTACAAGTGCAGCCTTATTTCTGCCAATACCATATTTTACAACAGCACATTCCACAGAACCGAAAAACTGTTTAGCTTCAACACAAGCAGCCTGATCGCCGCTAACCATAATCACCGGTATATGAAAATATCCGGCAATAATGCCCCATTGCCCTATTTCACCTGTTCTTCTGCCATTTACATAATAATTGTACCATTTCCCTGAATTTTGTGTGTGATCAAGAAATCCGTTTATTGTTCCCGCCATAGCATGTGTTCCTACAAACATAATCGCATTAAAGGATCTATTAAGACTATTAATAAAATTATCTTTGGTTTGTACCGCTCTGCTGTCCAGCATTCCCTGAATAAAATTGGTTCCTTTCCAATGTCCATCCCATACAACAACTTCATTTGCTCCTCCTGAAAAAGCTCCGTCAACCGCAGCATTCGTATCAATCATCAGACGCTGCAAACAATAATCATAATGTGAACTATCAGTCTGCATCATTTCAATGCTGTCAATACCACTGATTCCCTCAAGGTCTGTTACAATAAATATTTTCATACTGTCCACCTGCCTAAAAGCTATACTTCAATAATACGAACAATCTTACCGGACTTCAGCCGGTAACATAGTTAAATCAACCCTTTATTGAACCAATCATAACACCGGTAACGAAATATTTCTGAAGAAATGGATATACAACAATAATTGGAATTACTGAGACTATGATTGTGGCATATTTCAAAGATTCCAGAATAACAGGCTGATCAGCGTTTCTTGTACCGCCGTCCAATCCCTGTCCGGATTCCAGCATTGATCTTAATATCACCTGCAATGGAAATTTCGAGGATGAATTCAGATAAATAAACGGCATATAATAGCTATTCCATAAGCCCACAGCATAAAATAATCCTATTGTTGCAAGAACTGCTTTGGAAACAGGGAGAACCAAAAACCAGAATGTTCCTATATCATTTAGTCCGTCCAACTTACCGGATTCCTCGATCTCACATGGAAAAGCTTCAAAAAACGACCTCATAAGAATCAGGTACCATGAATTTACTAAGCCCGGTAAAACTACCGCCCAAGTATTATACAAGCCAATATTTTTCACCGTAAGAAATGTAGGAATCATACCTCCCGAAAAAAACATGGTTACTATAATAAGGCCCATAAACTTATTCCTGAATATCAATTTCTTTTTACTCAATGAATATGCTGCAGTAGATGTAACTGCAAGGGATAAAAATGTTCCCAATACAACATAATAAATTGTATTTTTATAAGAGTTGAAAATTTTAGGATCTTTAAAAACTATTTTATACATTTCGATGTTAAATCCTTTTGGATAGATAGTAATACTATTCATATAAATATATTTGCTGCCGGAAAACGAAACTGCTGTCACATGCAGTAACGGGAACAATATTATTACCATCACAATGATTAGTGCTACATAAATTAATAATATAGATATTGAGAACTGCTTATTCCGATTCAAATCTTTCACCTCCCCGAACTACCATAAGCTTGTTTCTGAAAATTTTCTTGCCAATGAATTACTTATAACAAGAAAAAATAAATTTATAACAGAATTAAACAGTCCCACAGCCGTCCCATAGCTGAAATTACCCCGCTGCAACCCCTGCCGCCAGACATACGTCTGTATAACATCGGCTTTTGATAATATTGCAGGATTCTGTAATAAATAGGTTTTTTCGAATCCTACCGACAGTATGGTTCCCATTGACAGCAAAAGCAGAGTTATTATCGTTGGAGATATACTTGGCAATGTAATGTATATTAATTTCTTAAATCTACCGGTACCGTCAATCATAGAAGCCTCATATAAATTTGGATCAATATTAGACAACGCTGCCATATAAATGATCGCATTCCACCCAAGTCCTTGCCATATATCTGATGAAATATATATGGTTCTGAAAAATGAAGCTTTTTGCAAAAAAACAATCTTTTCAAACCCCATTCTTTCTATAATCTGATTAACAAAGCCAAACGTAGGTGACAGAAATAGTTGAATTAATCCTACAACTACAACTGTGGATAGAAAATGAGGCAAATAACTAATGGTTTGTACTATTTTTTTAAATTTACGATTTCTTACTTCATTCAAAATCAATGCAAAAATGAGTGGAAATGGAAATCCCCAAAGAAGTGAATATAGGCCCAGCAGAAACGTATTACTGAGTATATTAAACATATTCGGTGAACTAAGGAATAAGTTAAAATACTTGAAGCCTGCCCACTCGCTTCCCGCAAAACCGGTAAAAAGCTTATAGTTCTTAAACGCATTTTTTCATGTGGGTCTGCAATGACCATCCTACGATACCTCTGTCATAAGCTTATATCCGTATATCCTACGCTTTTTTATAAATAGCTCCTTGATTTTTTCAACAAGCTTTTTATTTTCTTGCTTACGTTTACTTTCAGGTCTGCTTTGCCATGCATAGAAGCCACTACGCCTGACGTCAAGCACTTTACACATATTTGAGAGTTTGAAGTTGTCAAGGCTCCTCTTTATGTATTCAAACCGTTTTACTTTTGGTTCTTCCAAAGTAGACCGCCCCTTTTTTTAGTATTTCTATTTCTTCCTTCAAATTTTCATTTTCTCTTTTGAGGCGGCGTAGTTCTCGTCTTCCGGTTTTAATTTACCGCTTCCTGGAAAAGCGTTCGCTTCATCTCTCTGGAATTCTCCCATCCATTTGTATATAGTACTCTCATGGATGCCAAGTTCCTTAGCCAGATCAGGCACTGCTTTATCCTTTGATATGGCTCTGCGAACTACCTCGATTTTGTAATTTTTGTCATAACGTTTTACTGACATTTTTGACCCCTCCACTGGTTTTATTATACCAGCCATTCTGGGTGTCTATCAAATCGGTGTAGTGTCACTTAGGAGGAGTGCTTTTTAGCTGTACACCGAAAACCGCTGCTGTGCGTTTGCCTCTTTACAAAAACATTGGATTTCCTAAAAAGTTAATAACATATACCAAAGAACATAAAAAGTTTTTTCAATATTATAATGATATGAGGCTGGACATTTTTACTGACGTTATCATATTATGTATGCATATTCAGCCCATATGCAAATAGTATTTTTGAATGAGGAGGGTTCCCATGAGCTTATATAGTATTGAAAAAATCAACCGTGCTTATAATGACGCCAAGGAGATTTATGCCGAATATGGAGTGGATGCCGGAAAAGTTATTGATGAAATGAGAAAGGTTCCTGTTTCGTTGCACTGCTGGCAGGGTGATGATGTCGCGGGTTTTGAGATAAGTGGGGGTGGAACATCCGGCGGCGGTATTATGGCTACGGGTAATTATCCGGGGCGGGCACGTAACGCCGTTGAATTAAGGCAGGATCTGGATAAGGCTCTAAGCCTGATCCCCGGGAAGCATAAAGTAAACCTGCATGCCATGTATGCCGAAACCGATGGGAAACCTGTGGGCCGGAATGAGTTGTCCTTTGAGCATTTTAAAAACTGGGTTGAATGGGCAAAAGAAAAAGGTATCGGTCTGGATTTCAATCCTACCTTTTTCGCACACCCGCTGGCAGATTCGGGGTATACTTTATCCAATCAGGATGTTAAGGTTCGTGCTTTTTGGGTGGAACACGGGAAAATATGCAGAAGGATTGCAGACAGGATTGGAAAGGATTTGAATACGCCATGTGTTAATAATGTCTGGATTCCTGACGGATCAAAGGATTTACCGGCGGATAGAATTGGAAAGCGCCGCATTTTGAAAGAATCCCTTGACGAGATATTCAAACAAAAATATGATAAAATGAACATGATTGACGCTGTGGAATCAAAGTTGTTCGGCATCGGCTCCGAGAGTTTTGTTGTTGGATCCCATGAGTTTTATATGGGATATGTTATCGGGAATAAGGATGTAATTCTTTGTCTTGACGCAGGACATTTTCACCCGACAGAAACCATTGCGGACAAAATATCATCCTTATTAACCTATAAGGACGAGCTGCTGCTGCATGTCAGCCGCAGTGTCCGCTGGGACAGCGACCACATTGTTATTTTTAATGACGATACTCTGGCTATAGCTCAGGAAATTAAACGCTGCAATGCATATAACAAGGTTCATTTTGCACTTGATTTCTTTGATGCGTCCATTAACAGAATCAGCGCGTGGGTTACCGGAACGAGAGCCGCGCTGAAAGCAATATTGTTTTCCCTGCTGGAGCCGACACATCTTCTTGTGGAAGCCGAGGCAAATGGAAATTACGGAAACCGTCTGGCTTTGATGGAAGAATTTAAAACGCTTCCATATGCGGCCATATGGAATAAATACTGTGAGGAAGCAGGAGTGCCTGTCGGAACCGATTGGCTTAATGAAGTGAAAACCTATGAAAACACTGTTCTGGGAAACAGAAAGTGAGGATACTATGTCTGCAAATAAACTGAAGGAACTGGAAATGATCTCCCGGGCTGTAGGAAACAGTCCTGATCTTGTGCAGGGCGGGGGAGGAAATACCTCCGTAAAGCTGGATGACGATCTTATGGCGGTAAAGGCATCAGGATGCAAGCTGAAAGACATAACCCCATCCGAAGGATTCGTTGTGGTGAATTATAAAAATATAAGGGAATATTTTGAGAGTGTTGATATTAACGAAGACAGGGATTACGAGAAAGAAAGCGGAGAATATGCAAGGGCGAATATTGTACCGATGGAAGGCATTAAGCCAATGCGCCCGTCGGTTGAGGCCGGGTTTCATTCCGTTTTGAAAAAGTATGTTATCCATACCCATCCGGTTTACGCGAATATTATTTGTTGCAGTAAAAATGGTTTCGGCCTGGCAAAAGAAATATTCAGGTCAAAAGAGTACGGTTTTATCTGGATTCCTTATATCAATCCAGGTTTTTCCCTTACGCTGGCCATCAGAAAGGAAATTAACGAATATATCGGAAACAGCAAGCATTTTCCCCAGGTAATCTTTATGGAAAACCATGGACTTGTGGTTACCGCAGATAAAGCCTCTGATTGCGTTGAACTCCACGAGGATGTAAACGGAACCATACGCGGGTATTTTGATTTGTCAGAACAATTTCCATCTGTTGGAATTGAGGGTTTGGACGACAATACATTTATAAGTAAAACAGGGTACCTGAAGGAATACTTTAAAGACAAAGATTTATCAATGTCGTTTTTTGAAAATACCATTCTGTATCCGGATCAACTGGTTTACCTGCATGGAAATATCTCTCTGAATGAAACCGGCAACAAAATGAATATCAATACCGATACAGGAGAAATACTGTACAAAGTCGGTGAAAAGGAAGCGTTGACAATGGAAGAGACCCTCATGGGATTTGTTTATGTGGTTAATCAGGTTAAAAAGAATCATCTTGAACTTAAAACCATGAATGCGGAGGAAACAGCTTTCATTCTGAACTGGGAAAGCGAGAAGTACAGAAAAAGCCTTTTGAAAGACCAAATTACACAAATGAAATACAAATCAGGACAAAAAAACCTTTGAATAAATAACATCATTCGGTATAATATCCTTAGCTGACAGAAAAGAGCCGTTGCAATTGAGAATAAGCATCCTTGAAAAAACGGGGTAAAAAAGCAGTGGCTGAAGCCTATAAAGGAGTTGAAAATGATGAATAAACCGATTATACTGGATGGTAAATCCCTGGCAAAAAGCATCGAAGAAGATTTAAATGCCAGAGTGCGGCGAATTATAAAAAGGACGGGTACAATCCCCGTTCTGGCAACAATTATTGTGGGAAGTGATCCGGCTTCGGTAACCTATGTAAAAATGAAAGGGAACGCGTGTGAAAGGATTGGAATGAGGTCGCTTAAGATTGAATTACCTGAAGGGACAAA
>CAZSVI010000100.1:0-13878 GCA_964610205.1 uncultured Oscillospiraceae bacterium | reverse complement strand
GGAAGGCGCAATAATTGCTTTATTGCAACTGACGGCAACGACGTACTGACGGAAAATAACCGCTTAAAAAATGTGAATTTATTATTTGGTCATTCCTTAATTAATTTTTATTCATATTTATTCAGAAATGCCTTATATCCTTTGTATGCTGCATAAACATCCGCTTTACTGGTTACTTCATAAGGCGAATGCATACTTAAAACAGGTACTCCGCAATCAATTACATCCACACCTAAATTTGCGATATACATTGAGATTGTACCTCCCCCCCCTTTATCTACGGCTCCAAGCTCGGTAGTGTGCCATGGAATATCATTGTCATTGAATAGTTTTCTCACTTTAGCAAACAGTTCAGCGTGAGCATCGGATGCACCGGCTTTTCCACGGGAGCCGCTGAACTTTAAAATCGCAAGGCCTTTGCCCAGGTATGCCGCGTTCAGTTTGTCATGTGTGCCCTCATAATTCGGATCCATTGCCGCGTTTACATCGGCCGACAGCATTACGGAATTGTTAAGGCAGCGTCTAAGCATGATACCTGAAGAATTCTCATAGGTAAGGTGGCATAAATCGGCCAGGAAGTCTTCCATTAAACGAGATTCAGCTCCGGTGTTACCAACGCTGCCTATTTCTTCCTTGTCAGACAGCACACAAATAGATGTATATTCCGGATCATTCAGATTAAATACAGCCATCATGGAAGCATATGCGCAAACCCGGTCGTCCTGACCGTATGCGCCAATCATGCTCCTGTCAAAACCAACGTCCTTTGCCTTGAAGGCCGGTACCAGCTCAAGTTCTGATGACAGCAGGTCTTCTTCAGTAATACCAAGTTTTTCATTCAGAAGATTCAATATATTCAACTTGACTTTTTCCTTCACATCCTTGTCATCGTATGGAATAGAGCCGGCAAGTGAATTCAACCCTTCGCCGGTTATGGCTTCGCTCATCTTTTTTCCCATCTGCTCCCTGGCAAGATGCGGCAGGAGATCAGTTATTGTGAAAACAGGGTCAATATCATCTTCTCCAATACTAATATTAATTATTTCACCATCCCTTTTCACAATAACTCCATGCAGAGCCAATGGAATAGTTACCCACTGATATTTTTTAATTCCGCCGTAATAATGTGTTTTTAAAAATGCCATTTCCGTATTCTCATAAAGTGGATTCTGCTTTATATCCAAGCGCGGTGAATCTATATGTGCTCCCAGCATCCGGGTTCCTTTTTCAATGGGGTTTTTACCTATAACAGCAAATACAACAGCCTTATTTTTTACAACCCGGTATATTTTTTCTCCGGCTGTCAGTTTAAAATTATCCGCTATTATTCTATCCAAATTTTTAAAACCCAGTTTCTCGGCCTGGGATACTGCCTCTCTTACATATTCCCGCTCTGTTTTCCCCTTGTCCAAAAAGAATTTGTATTCTTCGCAGAACTGAAATATCAGCTCCTTTTCAGGAATCTTCTCCCAGGCATTATTACTGTTATAACCAAGCTTTTCCATAAGCTTCTGTCCCTTGCTCTTTTCTTTGGCTGTTTCCATTATATATTCCCCTTCCTTTTTGTTAACAGATAAATAATCTACCTATCATATTATACCACTTGACTATAACATAAACCCCAAAAAAAGACCATTATTTTACCATTATTCTTCCCTGCGTTTAAACTGATACTGTCCGGGTTATTATTGGAAGCAATTCAGTGCATTAAAAACCATTATTCCGCAAATACATAATATTGAGCGCATAAAAAGACCCGGATAGAACCGGGTAAAAGAAGTGCTTATTCATAAATTTTCAAATTCCTTTATCAAACAATAACCTGTTACCTAAAGAATAATACATATCAGTCCGCCGCTGCCCTCGTTAATTATTCTCTGCAAGGTTTCCTGAAGTTTCATCTGCGCGTCTTCGGGCATTTTATAAAGCTTGTTCTGTAAACCCTCAGTAATTAACTCATACAGTGATTTTCCAAAAATATTGGATTCCCACAATTTCTCAGGCTGTCCTTCAAACTCTCTCAGCAGATAATTCACCAGTTCCTCGGATTGCCGTTCTGATCCGACCAGTGGAGCAATCTCTGTTTCAATGTCCGCGCGAATCATATGAATTGAAGGTGCGCTGGCTCTGAGTTTAATACCAAACCGGCTCCCCTGGCGGATAATTTCCGGAGGTTCAAGGGTCAATTCATCCAGTTGTGGGGTTACCACACCATATCCTTTAGTTTTAACTTCATGCAAGGCATACTCGATCTTTTTGTATTCGGTTTTTATTTCAGCAAGTTCCTTGAGTATATTAAATAATTCATGCTCACCCTGAATTTCCAGCCCGGTTTCGGCATTCAGAATCTTGTAGAACAGACCATCGGTCATATTCAATTCGACATTTATCCGGCCCTGACCAAGCTTCATTTCAGAGATTCTTCCATTTTTGATGAATTCGTAGTTATCAAACATTCCTATATTATTATTAATCTGACGTATTGTGGCTTTATCTACCATAACCTCACGCAATGCGTTTATTATATCATTTCTCAGCCAATGCTGCTTATCAAGCCTGGTTACCCATCTCGGGATATCCACCGCTATTTCACGAACCGGGAATTCATAAAGTATGGTTTTCATTGTATGATGAATATCTCTTATGTTCATGTTCAGGCAATCTATAGGAATAACCGGCTTATTATATTTTACAGAAAGGTTTTCAGCCATCTGCAGCGTTTCGGGATTATCAGGAAATGCCGAATTCAAAACAACAATATACGGCTTCTGATTTGCTTCCAATTCAGCGATAACTTTTTCTTCCGCTTCCTCATATTCCTGCCGCGGCACATGGGTAAACGAACCATCGGTGGTCATAACAATTCCAATTGATGAGTGCTCCCTGATAACTTTTCTGGTACCCAATTCCGCCGCTTCCTCAAAAGGAATAGCGTGTTCAAACCATGGAGTGTGAACCATACGGGGAACTTCATCTTCCATATAACCCAACGCGCTTTTTACAAGATACCCTACGCAGTCAACCAATCTCACATTCATAGTTGCGTTGTCATCCATAGCAATGGTTACCGCTTCATTAGGAACGAATTTTGGTTCTGTGGTCATTATGGTCCGTCCCGACCCGCTCTGCGGTGTTTCATCAACTGCCCGTTCCCGTTCATAGGGATTTTGGATATTCGGTATAACCAAACCATCCATAAATCTCTTGATAAACGTTGATTTTCCGGTCCTGACAGGACCGACAACACCGATATAAATGTCCCCATTGGTTCTCTGGGCTATATCTTCATAGATCCTGTAATCTCTTTCCACAGCGTATCCCCCTCTGTTTCAATCTCACTATAATCTTTTCAAATTTTTTCAAAAACTATTAACGGGTCACCCAATCCATTATAACGAGGCAAATGTCCCAACTTCCCATACCAGCGGATACCGACTTCCTCCGCAGACATCGGGCATACCCCTTCCCGTTGTAACGGTGTGGCGCAATTACATGTGCAATTGATTCCGTTGTTATAATATATTGAACAAGTCCTTTATTTATGCCAAAAAAAAAAGCCTTTTTATCGGCTTATTTTTACTTATCGTATACTTCTGTATAGAATTTCATGCTTTCTATTTAACGGTTGCAGTCAGAGCATATACCATAGAATTTTACTTTATGATCTTTAATTGTAAACCCATAATTTTTATAGATTTTTGCCTCTATCTCGTCCAGCAGATCATCCTTAACCTCTGTAATCATACCGCATTTTTCACACAGAAGATGATGGTGCCTGTGCTGCTGCCCTTCTTTCTGAAGCTCATACCGTAAACAGCCGTCTTCAAAATCAACGGCATATATAAAACCCAACTCCTCCAGGATGGGTAATGTCCTGTAAACCGTAGCAACACCAACATCAGGATACTTTTTCTTTACCAGATCGTAAATTTCCTGGCTGCTCAGATGCTGTCCGGTATGCTCCAGAACAATATCCAGAACTGCTTTGCGCTGCGAGGTAATCCTATATCCTTTTTCTTTTAACAACTGCGATAATTCAATTTTATACTGTTTCAAGAAAAACACTCCCACAAATAATATACAATCCGCAGAACCGGCGCTACCCCTGCAAAACAATAATTTGAATTTCAGTCAGCGCTTGTGCGAGCTGTTCGCCAAAACGCTGATGCTAAAACGCATACCTGATGCGAAGCGCTTGATAAACCCATTATAACATACAAAAAATGCTAACTGCAACTGCGAGAATATATCCATTCGTTAATCAATTGTTATTGCTGTTTTCATCCACCCCATCATTTAATTTAGATTTATCTGATTCCATATTTTCCGTATCATCCGGCATGTCGTATGGACGAACCCCTTTTCTTCTACCCATTCCGAAATAGATAACCAGTACATACAGCAAGAATATGACTACGCTTTCCGTAACAAGAATATGAATAAACAAAATATTGACAATTATAAGAAGTAAAAATATTAGCGCTATCCAGGCCATAATTCTCTTTGCTTCCATTTTTTACACCTCTTTTATTACTTGTTTATCTCTTTTTATACGAACCGGGTACTGATGATACAACGATGTTGTGGGATTTTTCAGACTCGGATAAGACTAAGGTGTGTTGCTCTATTATACTGGATATCCCGAAGGTTTGCAAGCAGAATTGTATTGGAGAGCACCAAGAAAACGCATCATATAAGTTACTATTCTGGTGTTATAAATGAAAGTAAACGCAGCGGGTGATTAGGATGCAAACACTCCTCTCAGTTTTTTATCAAATTTCTAAGGGATCCTCGCCCCACTACTATAAGTGGGGTTCCTTGTTAACGGGTCGAGGCCTGTGGTGCGTTCCGGTGTGTATGCACATTTGTTCCCGCTTCGATGGGGTAGAATCCCCCACCGAAGTTCCGATTTTCAGCTTTAACTGAACGAGTTCACTCCGAAGCAATACCACCAATAATCTCTTTTTCAGCAAACAAGGCTGTAGCTCCTCCTGTATGCCAGAATAAAACATCACTTCCCTGAGGAACTTTTCCCGTTCTTATGTAATCAAGCATTCCGGCAAATGCTTTTCCTGTATAGACAGGATCAAGAAGGATCCCCTCACTATACGCAAGTTTTTTTATTGCCATAGTTCCTCCTTGATTAGGTATCTCGTATCCGGGAGCATAATAATTTGAATCATAATAAAAGTCCTCAGTAGTCACAACAGAGCTTGAACCGATATAACCAAGGGCCGCGTTTGCCAGTGATACTATCCTTTGAGGATATCCGTCATCTTTTAAACCGACGCCAATTCCCACAATCTGAGTATTGGAGCCAATGAGCTTTTTGCCCGCGGCAAGCCCTGCAAGAGTGCCGCCTGTACCGGTTGCATGGAAAATATAATCCGCAGATATATTCAGTTCTCTCATTTGTTGCGTCATTTCAACAAATCCGCTTATAAATCCGGAAGAGCCCACCTCATTCGCTCCCCCGCCAGGGATCTGAAAACATTTATTCCCTTGTTTTTCCAAAGCATTGATATGTTTTATGGATTTTTCGTAAGCCCGCCTGTTCGCGGCCTCCTCGTTGCCGTCGTTCAGAGGCTCAATGATGATCTCCGCCTCCATAATGTAATCCAGCAGCAGATTTGCTCTCAAATCACTCTTATCCGGTTCAATAACACTGATAAGATACAATATTGGATTAAGTCCGCATCTTCTGCATACGGTAGCAGTCTGCATCGCATGGTTTGACTGGGTAGCTCCATACGTAATCACCGTATCGCAGCCTTCTTCCAGCGCTTTTGCCATTAAAAATTCCAGTTTCCTGATTTTATTTCCTCCAAACTGGCTTATCCCCGTAAAATCATCCCGTTTAACGTAGAGGTTGACACCAAGCTCATCCGACAATTTTTCGAGCTTGTGTAACGGAGTCGGGAAAAAACCAAGTTGCAGCTTCGGAACGCTGCCGAGCAAACTTAACGCCTTCTGAATTACTTCATTCATACAAATCAATTCCTTTCATCACTTTATTTGCTTTTTATAATAAAATAGGTTGTATGATTTATTCGTTTAGTGCCGGGTTATAAATTTCGTTTTTTTTCCATTCCCCTTTTTTCTTCTTTACCGTAATAATAAGCGCTCTTGTAAAGAGATCCAAAAACATCGCAATCCAGGCTCCTACCAATCCCCTATCAAGGATAAACACCGCTATGGCGCATATAACAATTCTAATACACCAAACACCGATTATAGATATTTCCATAACATCTTTCGTTTTTCCCGCTCCTCTTAATACGCCGGCATACACGTAGAATCTCGCAAGGAATACTTGTGAAAATCCTTCAATTCTAAGAACAGTTGAAGCAAGCATAATTACTTCCATGTCGGTAGTAAATAATTGTACAAACATTTGCGGTACCGCGATGAAGAGCAATCCAAGGCATCCCATAAAACCCCTTGCCATCATGTCTATTTTTTTGATACATAATTCCGCTGTATCAGGCTTCTTGGCTCCTAAAAATTGTCCTACCAAAGTAATTACAGCAATCTGGAATGCGGTACCGGGTAAATAGGATATCATTTCAGCTGTTTCGGCTACCGCATGAGAGGCCAGTGAAACGCTGCCCAGAGTAACAACAATTCTTGTAAACACCAGCATTCCGCCTCTGAATATCATTTGCTCAAAAGAAGCCGGAAGCCCTATCCTCATAATCGACTTCAGCATACTTTTATCCGGTCTCAGGTATTTTTTTTGTATAGTAGTCTTATTTATAATACCATAATAAATAAGGATCCCTATAACACACCATATTCTGCTTATCAGTGTTGCGATAGCCGCGCCTTTTATTCCCATATTCAGACCCGGCAGGTTTATCGCCCAATTATTAGAAATTGTTACACTTCGGGCCTCATATATGAAATAGAAGTTCAGGATCACATTTATAATATTTTGAACAATATTGATGTACATAGGAATTTTTGTATTTCCCATTCCCCTGATTATGCCATACATTAATGTGCTGAAAACAAGGCTCGGAATACTATACGATATTATTCTGATATATGTTTCGGCGTAATCCATGACTTCTTCAGCAGCGCCCATCAAAATTAAAATATTGCGCCTGAAAAAAAAGAATACTATGAATACTATAACTGAGATGGTAAAAGATATGAGAATTGTCTGGCCTATACATCTATTAACGTTCTCTTTATCTTCAGCTCCTGTATACCTTGTTATTAAGGCTGTACATCCAATACTGAACGCAATGAATATACCTATTACCGTATTCACAGGTGAATTGCATATTTGTATTGTTGCAAGTTCTTTTGTCCCAAACCTTCCTATCATTATTACATCTACATACCCTACTACAGTTTGAAGAAGCAACTCCAGAAATATAGGAAAAACCAATATCATAACTGTTCTGTTCAGGTTTCTCGTTTTTACTATCTGATCCATTTTAGTTGTAATACCTTTCTGATATGGATGTCATAAGTTTTTAACAACCGAAGCCATTGATCATGCAATCGTAACACACCGTAATAAGGTTGTTATCACATAGAAATAAGTTTCTTATATTGAAATGGGAATAAGAATTCAGATATAATCTGCGGCCTGCGAACAATATACCTGAGCAGCCTTTCACTTACAGACGGGAGACGGGAGCTCATCTTCAGCTCCGCTATATTTTTTCAACCTTTCCATCCATGCTTCTATGTCTCCGACATCTTTCAAAGTATTCGTCAAGTGTTTCAAGTTCAAATTCATTTACGAGATCCCTTGCCGTAAATTCGTCTGTTTCACTGGAAACAAGCACAGAACCTAAATGTCCCGGATCGTATATATTAACCTTATATCCATACTCTTTCTTTAAGCGTTCCAGTTTTTGCCTGTTATAATCCAAATGGCAGACAATGTAATCGAGATTGATCGTATGCGTTATATGGTCGAAATAGTTTGTGCTCTTTGCCACTATTTCACCAACGGGCGATATAATCGTATTCTGATCTTCCAATACACAACCGACAAAGTAGGAACGGCATGAATATGCCCAGTAGTTTTGCATCAGGCCTCCATGGTAAAAGGATGAAAACACGATGAGATCAGGTTTTTGCTGTATATATTTATATCTTAATTCATCAAAGTTCAAATCAAAACAGATAACGCAAGCCACTTTACCGAAATCACATGTAATCACGTTCGCTTCCGCACCATATAAGGTTCCATTCTTTTCATTATCGCCTATTGTTAAGTGATTTTTATTGTATATTCCACCAATATTACCGCTTCTGTCAATCATTAGAGTCGAATTTCTTTTTGTCCCGTCAGGCATTTTTCTTGAAGAAGCATATGCGATATAGCATTTATTTTGTTTTGCGACCCGCATAAAAAAATCTCTTAACTGATTTCCTTTTTCTTTGCCATATTCTATACTTTGATCGTGTGTAAGACCAAAAACCATATCACAGCATTCCGGTAATACAATCAGATCGGGCTTATCCGGTAACAGTTTTTCGAGTTTATTCCGCCACAGAATTTTTACTTTTTCCACCAATTGTTGCGGGTTTAAGCCCGTGTCATTAATGTTGCATAGAGAACCACTTACAGCGCTTACTTTTATATATCTGGACATAATGATACTCCTCTCGTCACGCGAAATAATACTCGTACTCATCCTTGCTTATTTTTACAGGTATCCCAAGTCTTACAGATTCTCTGGCTTTTAGTGTAACCAACGTTGCTCTTGCGCCGTCAATCGCGTTACATGGTGAAGGTGAGCCCAGTAAAATACAGTCAGCAAACCGATCCAGCATCTTATAGTGCCCCTTATCCACCGTAGGATAAATTGCATCTCCCCTATCGGCCGCGATATGGTTTCTTTCCATTACTTTATTGATTACCAGATTTGTCCCTTCTCCATCTTTTATGTATGGATATGGATCAACCAGGAATGGATAATTCTTTTTGTATATGCCCTCTATGCCTCCAACCCTCAGCTGTATAAAATGATCAATTGTTATAGATGCGCCTTTATGGTAGATTTCAATTAATTCTTTCGGATGATCAAAACTTCCGACACCTGTCTCAAAGATGTTCACGATTGATTGATCTTCAAACTGAAGGGTCAGAACCTGATTCACACGAGCCCATCCTTCCGCATATACTTTAACCGGTTCCTTCCCTGTTATATGGCAGGCCAAGTCTATAAAATGGCACAGCTCTCCAATAATTGAACCTTCCCCTATCATCTCATCGAGAGCATATGGCTTGAATGACATCAAATCATCATTTATTCTCATCATGACCATGGTGGTTTTCTCTTCATGCAAAGGTTGGTGTTCTCCCTGAATTCTTTTAAATCTCCATGGGGCATCCACCGGATTGGATTTATGATCTTTGTATATTTTTACAGCGTCTTCAACTGCGGGGGCACACCTTCTATTAAAGCCCACAACAAGCTTAACTCCTGTTGCTTTGACTATCTTCATAATTCTGTACGATTCTTCAACCGATGTACTCATAGGCTTTTCAACGTATATATGTTTCCCTGCTTCCGCCGCGTCTTTTATTATTTTTTCCCTGACATTATGTGTTGTGAGGATCATTATCCCGTCCACTTCAGAATCCAGCAATATTTCTTTGTAATCTGAAGTTAAAAAATCAGGTTTGAAGTTGTCCTTCACATACTTCAAATTTTCTTCATTTATATCACAGCACCATTTTACGTATATTCTTGGATTACCGAAAGCATTGGCAAGATGCACATCCCGAGCTATCATTCCACATCCTACAATCCCTATTACCGCTTTTTTTTTCATATTATTCACTCCTATAAGTAATTTTAAAATGTTAAATACTACTTTTAATATCATATTATGGTTATCAAATTGCAGACAGATACCCTTATTAGTAACGATTCAGGGGTATACATCCCAATCCGCGGGACCTGTTTTATTTGGTCGAGGCTTATGGTGCGTTCAGGTGGGTACGCACCTTCCTTCGGATGTTTCATTCCTTGATCGACACTTTAACTATGCCTTTGAATAGTTACACATATTAAATGGTTTTCAGGAATAATCAGTAATATTTCCTTGATAATCTATTATAAAAAATTCACGGTTTCTCCTGCGGAATTCATTGGGAGTAATTCCTTCTCGGGATTTAAAATATCTTGAGAAGTAATGGATCGATTGAAATCCTACCCTTTCCGATATTATTGTAATCGTATCGTCAGAATCTATAAGCAGCTTTTTTGCATTTTCACAGCGAATATTCTGAAGATATTGAATGGGTGAAATACCATATCTTTCCTTAAAAGCTGAGCAAAAATAAATCGGGCTCAAATAAGCAATTTCCGCAAGATCATTTAGTTTTATTTCTGAAGAGTAATTTTCTCTGATATACTCTATCGTACTATCCAATGGATCTTTTTTTATACCATTGTCATGGCTGTCTTTATTTACATAAATAGCCTTTCCGTTCCTTTCGTTATAACCATTTCGTTCTTGAGCAGACATCCTTTTCCAGCCAAAAATCAGTTGTGTCAATAATGAATTGATGATATACAAGGAATAATCATCCTGATTTTTGATTTCTTCAACAAAATTAATAAAAGACGTTCTCATTGACTGTCCCACATCTTTAATAAAGGGTATTAAACGACTCACCAGACTTTCGGTTGTTACATTATTGCAATAAAACTTAAGTTCAATAATATGAAGCGATTTGTATTTCGACGCTTCAATTTTGTGATCCACATTTGGCTTGAAAATATATGCTTGATTAATGCTGGCATGGATAACATGATCACCATTGGTTATTTTCCCCTCACCGTTAAGGATAAAGACTATCTGATAATAATCATGATGATTTTTCTTTATTATATACTTTGCCGGATAAGTACATTTTGATACCCACAATAAATTAATATCAAGCGGAAACATATATACCTCCCATTAATCAAAACTTTCTGAGACCAACATCATAAAACACAACCAAGCTTTTATGTTAATATTTATCCTCCGGAAATTATACACTATATATTTATTACACACTAATTTACATCATTAATCAAGTAACATTCTTATATATATTTAATTTTGTAATGTTCGTCAAATCCTGAAATGAAACAGAGAGTGGCTGCAACCTCTCTGTTTCATCAATTAATTTCCTTTTATATATTTTACTTAACAGATTTCCCCACAGAAGCCCTCCATTCAGTCAGTTGCCGTTGAATTTCATCGACTATCCTTTGTGACCCATTTGCTTCAAGTTTTTGAATGAATTCGTCAATTGTTTTGTCAATATCCTTAACCATACCGCTTCTTAAGTTGGTATTGGAATCATACTCACTAATAACATTAGAGCAGGCAGCAATTTCATTTGCTATTGGTGTAGTATCGACAACAAAGCCTATATTTGTATCCTGAATTGCCGAATTATTCATTTCATTTAGCAGTTCTCCGAATTTCGATGAAACAACAGACGGTAAATCTCCTACCAGAATATTACCAAAGGTCCAACCATACCAGTAATAGTACGGATAATCGGCATAGCTCGAAATGTCCTTGTTACGCGGGCTTATGGTAATATCAAGTCTTCCTTCATCGTTATAGAGATAATGTTCGCCTTCAATTCCAAAGCGTACCAGGTTTCCAAGAGTCCTATCGCTGTTGAGGAGTTCCAGGAACATCAGTGCACGTTCAGGATTTTTAGTCTGGCTTGAAAGGGCCTGTATGCTTGCCTGTATATTCTGTGTTGTCATTATTGTCTGAGCCGAAGTAGAGAGCGCTGTCTCCCGGCCGGCATACATATCAGGTTTTATCTCAATATACCCGCCGGAATATACACATACAAGCTTACCGGAGTTTGTTAATACCCTGTCAGGATCAAAGTTTGTATGATCGTATGGTAAAATTTTATCATCAACAAGTTTGTTGATTGTCTTGCACAACTCTCTGTACTCCGCTGTGTCATATAGATTAAATACGGTCTCTCCCCTGCCTTTTCCCTGAAAAGCTTCGATTCCGGGAACGTTTGTTACCGCAAGGCCAATGAGAGTTTCAAATGGGTAGTACCTTCTTATACCATTCAACATTCCTGTAATGGGTTGGTTTGCAAGTTCCGGCTCATCCGCGTCTCTCGCGGCCTTAGCCGCATACAGAAATGGTATCGTGTCTATAAATGTCGACCATTCCCCGCTTTGAGGAACATCAAGATTGTATTGATCTGTCATCGTCTTATTATACAATAAACAAAACCGGTCGGCTATATCCTTATAGGTCGGTATGCCGTAAATATGTCCCTTAATAGTAACAGCATCCCATGCCCCTTGCGGTAATATATCTTTCGTTTTGGGCATGTATTGCGGAATCATGTCTTCAATAGCAAGAAAAGCATTCTGCTGTGCGTTACCAACAAAATTGAACGATGACCCGGTAAAAAGGATATCAACATATTGCCCTGAACTTATAACGGGGATAATCCTGTCATTATATTCTTCGACAGTATAGAAACGATAGTCGAGGGTTACATTAATATTTTCCTTCAGGTATCTGTTAATTTCACTCCAAACCATATCCGTGTCAGTTCTTGCATTGTCAACTGCTGTGTACCAGACAAGTTCCACGGCGTCAAGTCCTGCAGATGATGTAACGTCAGCATTATTTGATGATGCAGGTACTTTTGAAGTATCGGACCCCTGACATGATGAAAGCACTAAAGAAAATATGATTATGGCTATCATCATGCTGCTCATAAAAGTTTTTTTCATACCAAATCCTCCTCATAAACATAAATTTTGTATATCAAACACTACTCTGCGGTAGTGGAATAGTAAACCTGGCAAAGCATTTATTAAAACTTTTAACAATGAAAGCAGCTGCAACCAGCCGGGTTGCATCGAGGAACAGCAGGTGGTTCCGCTTGCGACCAGTTTCCGCTATATCGAAGCGGGGGACATGGCTGGGCTTTGTTGAAATTGAAAGCTTTTCCGCTAGCCTTTTATACTGCCGATAGTCAAACCCTTAATAAAATACCTCTGCAAGAAAGGATACGCAAATAATATGGGAACCGTTGCAATAATCGTAATTGCCATCCGTGTACTCTCTGTCGGAATGGATCTTAAATATTCAAGCCCCACCGATGATTCCGCAAATTCCGCATTCATTTTAATGAACTCAATATTCTTCTGAATCTTCTGCAGCATTGTCTGTAAGGGTATAAGCTTAGGGGTCTCTATATAAAGCATTCCTGTGAACCAGTCATTCCAGCGACCAACTATGTTGAATAATCCAATGGTGGCCAGGCCCGGTTTTGAAAGAGGTAAAATAATCTTTGAATAAACGACAAAATCATTTGCGCCATCAATTCTGGCAACATCAAACAGACTATCCGGGATACTGGTCTGGATAAAAGTACGAAGAATAATCACATTGAATGCATTAACCAGGCTTGGCAGCAAGAATATCCATATCGTGTTATTAATGTTCAAATAGCGTACATTCAATATATATGATGGGACAAGTCCGCCTGAGAACAGCATGGTAAAAAAGGCAAAAAACGTCAACACCTTTCTTGCAGGGAATCTTTTCTGTGCTAATACAAAGGAAAACATTGACACGATAAATAAACTCATCACTGTGCCTGTAAAGGTATAAAAAATGGTTATAATATAGGAATTCCTGATTTGAGTCCCTGTCTTCATCAGATTTTTGTAGGCAGCCAAAGAATATTCTGAAGGAAAAAATGAATATCCGTTAAATGCAATGCTTTCTGAACTTGAAATAGAAATAATTACAACCAGAATAATTGGGAGTATAACCAACAGTGATGCAAGCACCAGCAGTAACGAAATAGTAATATTCCAGCCCGAGGATATTTGATTGGCTCTG
>CAZSVI010000099.1:0-14157 GCA_964610205.1 uncultured Oscillospiraceae bacterium | reverse complement strand
ACTGCGTAATTAAAAATTTGTTACAAAATATCCCTACTTAATGGGATATAATCATTTTATGTATAAATTATCCTATAAACCGAAGGAACGGTTAAATTTGATAAAGGAGATGGGTTATGGCGGCATTTTGGGATAATGAGGAACTTCTCGGGAAAATTACAAAAAACAACCGTGAGGAAATTCAAATTAAAAAAGTATCAAAAAGTGGTCGTGATTACGTAGACATAAGGATATTTTGGTATGATGGCAATGATGATAGCTTTAAACCCAGCCAGAAGGGATTGGCTATTCCGTTTGACTCCGTTTCCGAATTGAAAGAAATTTTGAAAAAAGTAGAATGAATCCATATTATTATCAGGCAGGATGAAAAGAGGAATGCCGCACCCTGCAGGGTGCGGCGCTCTATTGAAAAGCCTGAAGGTTCCGGTACCCTAAAAACCTTCGGCTGTAAACATCATATGCATTGCAGAAGGAAGGTGTGCATATTGGGGTTTATCCAAAAGACAGTATTTCCCTTACGGAAGGCTTCACTTTTAGCTGTGGATAGCCGTTTGGAACACGGTATGAAAGGAGAACTACTAAAGTGGAATACAATCTTACTAGAAATTCCCATGTGTAATCGGATAAACGCTGCGTTGTCAGGGCATCCGGATATGCAACTGGTTCGTATCCGTGAAAATGTATTGATTTGTCACCCGCATATGTCACAGTCATTAACGGAGGAACTGAGAAACAGAGGGTATGTGGTGTATAAAGGAAGAGCGGAACTTGGAAAGGCATATCCTCAGGATGTAGCTTATAATGTTGCAATAATCGGGGGGAGAGCTTTTCACAATACCAAATATACGGATCCTCTTCTGGCAGAGCTTTTGGGAAGATACTCAATCCGGTTGGTTCATGTTAATCAGGGCTATACTAAATGCTCTGTCCTGGCAGTAACGGCGGAAAGCATCATAACGGCAGATCCGTCAATAGCGGCCGCGGCTAAAAATGAAGGAATGGATGTATTTATAATACCGCCGCAGAAAAATATCCGGCTTCCTGGTCAGGATTATGGGTTTATCGGGGGAACAGCGGGTTTTATTAATAAAAATGTTCTGGCATTTGCCGGAAACATTGAAACACTGGACAGCAAAGATGAAATCAAATCATTTTTAAAAAAACACGGGGTAGAGTGGATCTCTCTCGCCGAAACTCCCATCCATGATTATGGTGGTTTAGTTCCGCTGGGCCTGCAAGAGTCAGCGGAGTGAGAGATTAACAATCATTATGCCGAAACAAATCCATCAGAACCACATATACTTCGGGAAAGGAACGGATAAAAAATGGATAATAATCACATGAATCAGCCTACTCTGGAGCAGCAACTGGATGAACAGTTAAATCCGCCGGTGGAAGCAAATGATAAAAATGAACCGGAAAGTATAAATAAAGAGAAAAAATCGGGAAAGCCATGCGGACACGAAAACAATAAAGTTTTGGGAGTAGGGGATTGGATGATAACGATTTTGTTATATCTTATTCCCATCCTTAATATTATCATGATGGCTGTATGGGCTTTTTCGTCGAGTGGCAATATAAACCGCAGAAATTTATCCCGGGCATGCCTTTTGTGGATTATAATACTTCTGATTGCTTATGTTGTTGCCATGACTATTGCCGGATATACAATTCTGGATATTTTCAGGACGCAGGGTTAGGAGAGTAACTTATAGCGTCAGGTAGCATCAGGAAAAATGACAGTGCTCCCGTTTCACGGCGCTAAAAACGTAAAGGGTTTTACCGGAATGTTCCGCAGTATCCAGAAAGCAAAAAGGGTAATGACGATAATCCATGCCAGGGACGGATGTATTCTTAAAAAACGGTTCATCGGGATAAAAGGATTTTTTCCGGTTAGTAGGTAAAAAAACCACATGGATAACGAACCGGTTATAAACAAAACTATAAATGGCCATAGACAATTATAAGAAAATGCGACACCGATTTGACCTTGTAGTACTGCGTACAGTGCCCTTGTCATTCCGCACCCGGGACAAAAAAGGTGTGTAAAGCGGTAAAACGAGCAAGATGGAATAAAGGGATTTATGACAGGATCGGTAAGCAGCAGAATAAAAACGCATCCTGCCAGTATTACACAAGTTATAATAAACAATATGAAACGAATGAATGGCTTGCTCATCAAGGCAAGCCATTTTTTTAACCGGTTTTCCATCCAAACTCCTTATAGTTATGAAAGGCTTGCCGAATAAGATGAAAAGCTGCAGTCTACCGGTATTCATAAAGTTATGATTACGCAAATAGCCGCAAGGGATTTATCCGCAAACTCTAATTTCTAAAATCGTATTGATATTGAAAATCCATAATTTGATCCATTAAATCCTGATACATTCCGGTGCTAAAAAGATAAACGAAATAAACAACGGATAATATAACGCCGGCTATTAAAATACCGAAACTAACCCAGCACCACATTTTTGTTTTTTTGGAATATTCCTGGGCAAGGTCGGGATTGCCTGCGGCAAGGTGGGTTGAAATCTTGTTGGAGTTCACCAGAGCAACAATGGCGAAAGCCAGGGATATGATGCTGAAGCATGAAAAACAACAGGTAATTGCACCGAATACAATCAGCAGAATGGATTGAACCTTATAATCGGGAATCTGTGGCAGGACGGATGCCGGTGATGGATTATAGTTATAATTTCCGTAGTTATTGCTGTTATTGTTAGATTGCATAGGCTGAGGCGTATTGGAAGAGTTGTCAAGCAATTCTCCGCAAGCCGGACATATTCGGGTATAATCACCAGCCTCCTGCCCACATTTCGGACAAAACATAATAAACCTCCCACAAGTACTATAATATACGAGCACAAAACCATTCTCATTATACAGTATATTTTATATGTACGCAATATATGAAATGGTATGCTGAATCACCCCTTGCAGCATTATGGCTGTATGGTTATAATATACATATGTGTTAACAGATAAGATGGATTAAGGTTTTTAGACTTAAAGGGCAGGGTGGATGAATTTGAGCAGAAGAGTTTCCCGTGAGCATGCCATGAAGCTTTTATACCAGTTCCAGATGAGGAATGACGATATTGAGGAACAGGTTGCTTTATTCCTTTCGGAAACTGAGAATCTTGAAGGTGTGGAAAAGGACTATTTTCTTGATATAGTGCGGGGCGTTATGAAAAACCGCATAGAATTAGACGGACTGATAATGAGCCATGCAAAAGGCTGGATACTGGCACGCATGCCGAAGGTTGACCTGGCTATTATGCGACTTGCGATATATGAATTACGGTTCCGGAAGGATATACCATGGAATGTTTCCATAAATGAAGCAGTTGAGCTTGCTAAAAAATTTGGCGGAGAACAATCAAAAGCTTTTATAAACGGTGTTTTAGGCAAGGTAGCTGCCCAACTGTCAGATACGGAGAGGCAATAGCATGCGGGAGAGATTAACCGTATCCCAGCTTACTAAATATATAAAGAGAATGTTCTCCTATGACAATATTCTGTCGAATGTATGTGTAACCGGTGAAATCTCAAATTTTAAGCTGCATTCCTCAGGACATATGTACTTTACGCTTAAAGATGAACAGAGCGTAATCAAATGCGTTATGTTCAGAATTCAGAACCGGAATCTTAAGTTTAAGCCCGAGGATGGTCTTAAGGTGATTGTAAGAGGCTATGTTTCAATATATGAAGCAGGGGGTTCATACCAACTGTACCCGGAGTATATGGAACCGGATGGTTTGGGAAACCTGTATCTTGCTTTTGAACAGCTAAAACAGAAGCTTGAAATAGAAGGACTTTTCAATCCTGAGAAAAAGAAGAAGATTCCCTTCCTGCCGAAAAGTATAGGAGTAATCACATCTCCAACAGGGGCTGTTGTTAAAGATATCATCAATGTATTATACAGAAGGTATCCGAATGCTGTTTTGAAAATATTTCCGGTAGCTGTACAGGGAGAGGGCGCAGGAAGGCAAATTTCCAATGCATTGCGGGTTATCAACCTGCTTCAGGCGGTGGATGTTATTATCCTGGCAAGAGGCGGTGGTTCATTGGAGGAATTATGGCCCTTTAATGAGGAAATTGTAGCCAGAAGTATTTTTAAATCAAAAATACCGGTTATATCAGCAGTTGGACATGAAACTGATTTTTCAATAGCTGATTTTGTTTCGGATCTAAGGGCGCCTACTCCTTCTGCAGCGGCTGAACTTGTTATTCCGGAAAAAGAAGCTTTATTAAAAACCTTAATGGATATGAGATTACGTCTGAAAAGAGCTTTAGTGGGAAGAATCCAGATAGAAAAGCAACGGGTGGATCGGGTATTGAAAAGTCCTGTAATGAGGCATCCGTTGGATAAATTAAATCAAAAAAAAATGGACTTGGAATTGATAAAGAAAAACATGGAGAATGGAGTTAAGCGTAAGTTTGAAACAGAAAAGGGAAAACTGTCGGTTTCCTGTGGGAAACTTGATGTTTTAAGTCCTCTGACAGTTTTATCGAGAGGTTACAGTATAACAAGGAAATGTTCAAAAGAGGTTGTTAAATCTATTTCTCAGGTTCATCCTTCAGATGAAGTGAGTGTTCTTCTTACCGACGGTATAATTCGTTGTACGGTAGAGGAGACTTCACCGTCCGGTGGAATAAATGAAGTATAATACTGAAGATAGTATGTTGGAATTCGGCTTTGAACAGGAGAGGTTAAAATGGATATAATTCAAAGTTATGAGGATGCAGTTAAGCAGTTGGAAGAAATTGTACAACTTTTGGAAAAGGGAGAACTTTCTCTTGAAAAGTCTCTTGAGGCCTTTCAAAAGGGAGTTGAACTATCTTCCTATTGCAGTCGAAAACTTGATGAAACAGAAAAAAAGATTATTCGTTTACTTGAAGAAAATGGAGAATGCAAAGAGGAAATATGGACTCCGGAGGCACAAAGATGAATTTTTCAAAAGAATTGACCAGTTTATTATCTGTTATGGACTGCTATCTTGAAAAATACTTTAATGAGCTTATAAAGGATGTAGCGGAAAAAAGGCTCCTCTTATCGATGCAATATAGTTTGATGGCAGGCGGAAAAAGGATCAGACCGGTTCTGGCTCTGTCGGTGGCAAAACTGCTTGGTGGGTCGATGGAAGCCGTAATTCCTATTGCTGCCGCCATTGAGATGATTCATACCTATTCGTTAATCCATGATGATCTTCCGGCTATGGATAATGATGATTACCGTCGCGGAAAACCTACAAACCATAAAGTATATGGGGAAGCAACGGCAATCCTTGCCGGGGACGGTCTTCTGAATGAAGCCTTTGAACTGATGATAATAAATGCCTTAAATGCAGGGGATAAAATGAAACGGGCACTGGAAGCGGCTTTAATTGTATCAAGGGCTGCAGGTAAAAATGGTATGATTGCAGGGCAGGTTATAGATATGGAATCGGAAGGGAAAGATATTTCCCATATTACCCTAAAGAGAATGCATAAAAAAAAGACAGGTGCGTTACTTTTGGCAAGTGTGATGGCACCTGCTGTTCTTCTGGATGCCTCACCCTGTGAGAGGAAATCCTTATCGGAATATGCGGAGGGAATTGGAATTTCTTTTCAGATTAAGGATGATATTCTTGATGTGGAAAGCTCCGCTCAGGTACTTGGCAAGCCCGTTGGAAGTGATTCCAGAAATAACAAAAACACATATGTATCTTTATTCGGGTTGGATCATGCTAAAAAAATGCTCTCTGATTCTACGAAAAAAGCTGTTGAGGCATTGGAGTACTTTAGGGAAAATGCATGGTTCTTAAGGGAAATGGCATTTTATATAGGAGAACGCAATCATTAAGATTAAGCTGGGGTGGAGCATGAGTCGGATAACATTGGATGTAATTACGAACCGATCATTAATAATACCTGTTCTTACATGGTTTTTGGCGCAAAGCATTAAATTTGTGCATTACTATTTTAAATATAAGCGGATAGATTTTAAAAGATTTATTGATTCAGGAGGGATGCCGAGTTCCCATACTGCGTTTACAGTATCCCTTGCAACTATTATGGGTATGCATAACGGGTTTACATCGGATATTTTTGCCCTGTCCGTTATATTTACTCTGGTGGTTATGGCCGACGCGGCAGGCTTGAGGCGAGCGGCGGGAAAACAGGCCGAGGTTCTGAACAAGCTTGTCAATTCCAGTGAGCATATACAGTTGGATAAAGAGTTGAAGGTTTTACTGGGCCATACACCGGTAGAAGTATTGGCAGGTGCAGCATTAGGTATTATAACCGGGATTCTTTTTAATTAACAACGGTAAACCGCCATAAAACAGACTGTAAGATTCTTTTTATACCTATTTTATACTTTTATGACCTTTGGGTTTGTGTTATAATAATGTTCACAACATATCGGGATGGCGCAGTATTCTAGTTGGTACTGTTTGTTTCGAAGGCGGGCCTAAAAATCCGCTAAAGGGCACATCGATGAAGTTCCTGGTGCCGGCTTGTTGCGCCCAGTGATGGGCTGGTGCTGGGAGTTAAGGTTTTGGGGCAGCCTGCAATGGCATGCGGGTCGTGACCCCTTTACCGCGGAGACCCGTAATACGTGGAAGACAGGGTGCGCTGTATTCTGCAATATACCTTGACTACGTTACGGGTAGAACCTGCTTTGCGGTACCTCGTTTAGGTGCTGTGTGCAGTGTAGCCTGCCTTGAGTGGGGTTTGGAGGGATAGTGGATCAGATGTTTCTGTGTTGGCCAACATGGAAGCATTATTGCCATTTGAAATCCGCTCTGCAAAAGAGGCTAGAAGCAAATAAGACTTTCGGGGAAAACCCCTAGGCTGTATATCAGATATACATGGGATTACAGTGTGGTCTAAGTGGTGATCAGGCTTCGATGTGGGTAACCCTTCGACGTCAGGTTTAAACGGAAACGTCCGTTTTGGTGACAAAGCGGTACCTTTCGGGGAAATCCTGCCTGACCTAAGCCGCAAAATTTACTGTGTGTATCGCCATCCGATATGAATATTTATTCATTAAAACCGGAAGATATAAATGGAGAATATGGATAATCACCATAAAATCATACATTCCAATCCTTCGCCCCAAAAATACAAGCTACCCGAGGGAAAGCGCATGTACAGAAAAAAAACGGGCGGTTGGTTAAGAAGGAATCACAGTATTTGGGCTGTAACTGTAACAGCTGTCTCTTTTCTTTTATCTATCAGTATTCTATTTGCTTCATCAGGATTGTTTGAAAAAATTGCTCCCCATTGGTCGTTTTTTGTTGTATTTGTCATTGTATTGATTGGGGTTTTGTTTGATCTGGTAGGGGTTGCCGTAACTGCGGCAGACGAAAAACCTTTTCACTCAATGGCATCTAAAAAGTACAAAGGAGCAAGGCAGGCAATTAAACTGATTCGTAACGCCGACAAGGTTGCGAGCGTCTGCAATGATGTAGTGGGTGATATTTGTGGTGTTGTAAGTGGTACGGCCGGTGCGGCAATTGTTTTCAGGTTTTTTTCCGGGGCTGTGAAAGCCGGTTGGGCCGAAGCCATTGTGGGTGGCCTGATTGCAGCCATAACAGTTGGAGGGAAGGCTTTTGCAAAAAAATACGGCATCAGCAGCAGTCACACCATTATATCCAGGGTAGGTTCATTTCTTGCTTTTTTTATACCTTCCAACGGTAAAAAAACATAAAGGATTGATTTACCATTTATGATTTAGTAGAATAATAGAAATGGTTTTGTGCTTTTAAAATACACAATTTACGACTTATATTTGCAATGAAACGCAAAAAGATGGGTTATAAAACTATAGTATAGAGTAAAGGTTATTTTTTCGGGAAATATAATTCTGAATTACGAGTATAAGGATTAATCCCGATACCTTTAAAAGGAAAGAGGGAACATATTGAAAATAACAAGATGTTTGTGTTCAACCTGTGTTCTGGATCAAATTGTTGAGCCCTCCGACTTAAAAGATCTGGAGATATGTTGCCTGAAAAAGCTTGCGGCAGAAATCCGAACCTTTTTAGTTGAAAAAATCTCCCGGACAGGGGGGCATATCGCTTCCAATCTTGGAGTTGTGGAATTGACTATTGCTTTACATACGGTATTCGAGTCTCCCAGGGATAAAATAGTATGGGACGTTGGGCATCAGACCTATGTGCATAAAATTTTAACCGGAAGGAAAAGTGATTTAATCAATATCCGCCAAATGGGTGGAATCTCAGGTTTCCCGAAGATCTCAGAGAGTGAGTATGACACCTTCAATACCGGTCACAGTTCCACTTCTCTGTCTGCTGCTTTGGGTATGGCCCGAGCAAGGGATATTTTAGGACAGAGCCATTATGTTGTGGCCGTTATAGGCGATGGGGCACTCACCGGTGGGATGGCGTTTGAGGCCTTGAATGACGCCGGAAACAGCAAAACCAACCTTATTGTTGTTCTAAATGATAATGAAATGTCCATTTCCAAAAATGTAGGGGGAATGTCAAGATATCTAAGCCGAATACGTACCGAGCCGATTTATTTCAAGGTAAGGGATGATTTTCAGACACTTATGGAGAAAATACCGGCTATAGGAAAATCCGCGAACAAGGTTCTTCATAAGGTGAAGGGATCATTAAAATCTCTGCTTCTTCCAGGCGTATTGTTTGAGGAACTGGGGTTTCATTATTACGGGCCTTTGGACGGGCATAATATTTTTGAAATGCAGGAAGTGATTCAGAATGTAAAAAGCATGAAGGGTCCCGTTCTGATTCATGTCTGTACAAAAAAGGGAAGAGGCTATACCCCTGCTGAAGAAAAGCCTCAGCAATATCACGGTATCTCGCCCTTTGATGTAAAAACCGGACAGGTTAAAAAGCTAAGCAACGGAAGCTTTTCCAATGTATTTGGCTCAAAGTTGGTTGAACTGGCCGAAACAAATCCGGATATTGTGGCAATAACTGCCGCCATGCCCGAGGGCACCGGCCTTGATCGTTTTTACGAGTGTTTCCCGAAACGGTTCTTTGATGTGGGGATAGCCGAGCAGCACGCAGTTACTATGGCGGGCGGATTGGCCGTACAGGGACTAAAACCCGTTGTAGTCATATATTCCTCGTTTTTTCAGCGTGCTTTTGATCAAATTATCCATGACGTTTCACTTATGAACCTTGATGTTGTTTTTGGAATAGACAGAGCCGGTATTGTAGGTGAAGATGGGGAGACACATCAGGGAATTTACGATATTGCGCTGTTTTCAGCTCTTCCGAGTATTACTTTTATGGCTCCCGCAGATTATGATGAATTGGAGAAAATGCTCGATTACGCTGTAATAGCGGGGAAAGGTCCTATTGCCATCCGGTATCCCAGGGGGCAGGGCCACCGCAATCTGGTTCCCGGTGAGCCGCTTCGGTTAGGTAAGGCAATGCGTCTCACGGAAGGTAAGGATGTTACCATTGCAGTAACCGGGCATATGGTTTCCACTGTTCTTGACACTGCAAAGATACTTAAAAAGAGGAATATAAGCTGTGATATTCTGTACTATCGATTTATCAAGCCATTTGACAGTGAGGTGATAAGGCAGTCGTCAATGAAAACCGGGTTTGTTATGACTGTTGAGGATCATGTTGTAAGCGGCGGATTTGGCAGTATTGCCTTAACAAACCTGAATGCAAAGGATGTTCATGTACCCGTTGAGGTAGCTGCATTTCCGGACTGTGCCATAGAGCATGGTGAACCAAAACAGATATATGAAAAATATGGAATGGATGCGGATGGGTTGGCAGAGAGGGTTATAGCCAGGCTGAAGAATAGTTGATTTAAAAGTAAGCAAACGCAGTTGTACCCTTCCTGAATCAATATGTGGGCGGGAGCCTGCATATTTAATTTCGTAAGGGGTTTTGAAAGGAGAACCGTTGTGGCAAAAGAACGGTTGGATATAAGGCTTGTGGAAGCCGGTTATTTTGACAGTCGGGAAAAAGCCCGAAAAACTATTATGGCGGGTCTTGTTTTTGTAAACGGAGAAAGAGAGGATAAACCCGGCAGCTGTATTGATATGCGGGCCAGTATTGAAATAAAGGGAAATCTGCTTCCCTATGTCAGCCGTGGAGGACTGAAGCTTGAAAAAGCGGTCAATGAATTCGGAATTGATTTAAAAGATAAAACCTGTATGGACGTTGGTGCGTCAACAGGCGGCTTCACGGATTGCATGCTGATAAACGGCGCGAAGAAAATATATGCCATTGATGTCGGGTATGGGCAGCTTGCGTGGAAGCTTCGGAATGACAGCAGGGTGGTGGTAATGGAACGCACCAATTTCCGATATGTAAACCCTGAAGATATTGAAGATATAATTGATTTTATTTCAGCAGACGTTTCATTTATTTCTCTGAAAAAGATTCTCCCTGTGGCGAAGGGAATTTTTAATGAAAACGGAATGATGGTATGCCTTATTAAGCCACAGTTTGAAGCAGGAAGGGAAAAGGTGGGAAAAAAGGGGGTTGTAAGGGATCCCGGCGTTCATTGTGAGGTAATTGAGGAGATAATCCGGTTTGCGGAAAGCACAGGTTTTTTTATCCATGGTTTGACATATTCACCCATCAAAGGCCCGGAGGGCAATATAGAATATCTTCTGTATATTGGAATGAAACCTTCCGATTCACATATACAATCCGCAGATATGATTGTGAAGGCGGCAAAGCAGCTTGACAAATAAACATGCAGCTATACCTTCCCCGGGCCCGGTTCGGATGTTTCATTCCTTGAGCGACAAAGCACGTAATACTACTCATGTTCTTATGATTGAACAAATCTGAAATGTAAATTTATATAGTTGTATTTTTATTCATTTTACCTGTATAATAAGAATTATATATATTTAAGGCAAGGTTTTTTACATGGAACAAAAAAGGATCGGTGTATTTGTCAACAGAAAAAGAGATCAGGACCTTCAAATAACCCGAAGGGTAGTTGAATGCATTATAAAGCATGGTATGGAACCCCTTCTCTTTGAATCGGATGCGGCCGAACTTGGACTCGGTGAAGGTTATACCGAAAAGCAAATATGCGAAAAATCAACAATCGCAGTTTCACTTGGAGGTGACGGAACTCTCCTTAATACGGCCCGTGCGTTGTTCCGCCATGATGTTCCTGTGTTCGGTATTAATCTTGGAACAATGGGTTTTCTTGCTGAAGTTGAAATAAACGATATTGAAAATGCTGTTTTTCGCCTTTCCGGAGGCGACTATACCTTAAAAGAACGTATGGTTTTATCCGCGCGGTTGATTCGTGGTGGAAATGCCGTATTCGACGGTATTGCAATAAACGATGTGGTTGTCAGCAGAGGCGGTTTGTCGCGTATTATCCGCTTAAAAGTATTTGTAGAGGAGCAGTTTGTTGATTCTTTTCCGGGGGACGGAGTGATTATTTCAACTCCTACCGGTTCAACGGCATATACACTATCTGCGGGGGGCCCCATTGTTCAGCCGGATATGCGGATGATGATAACAACTCCCATTTGTCCCCATATATTATATTCACGATCTTTTATTACAAGTTCTGAGAGGGAATTAAGCATACATATTAACGATGATTATCCCGATGCCGCCATTATGACTATGGATGGGCAGGAGGGCTTCAGTGTTATGGCTGGAGACAGGATTTATGTAAAAAAAATGGACAGAGGTGTCCGGTTTGTTTCCATTAATAACATTAATTTTTATGATGTGCTTCGAGCAAAGATTCATGGGAGAGACACGGGTTAACATATAAAACCCAAACCATTTGAGAATACTTATAAACAGGAAAGGTGGCAGACAATGAAATATAACCGGCATGCTAAAATTCTGGAACTCATAGAAAATAATGATATCGTGACACAGGATGAACTGGCTGAGAGATTGAAAGCTCAAGGCCTTGAGGTTACTCAGGCAACTATATCCCGTGATATAAAGGAACTTCGGCTGGTTAAGGTGATGACTCCTGAAGGCAAAGCAAAGTATGCGGCTATGAATAATGAGCCTGGTTTTTTAAGTGATAAGCTTATGACGATATTACGGGGGGGTTATGTTTCCAGTGATTATGCTAACAATATTCTGGTAGTAAAAACGCTTTCGGGGATGGCATCGGCGGTTGCTTCATCCATTGATGCATTGGGATGGGCTGAAATTATAGGAACTACTGCCGGAGATGACACTATTTTGGTTATAACCAGAGCCGAACGTATAGCTGAAGAAATGCAGGAAAGGTTTGCATCGCTTTTGAAGGGAGATTAAACCATGCTCATCCAGTTGTCGGTTGAAAATATAGCGATTATCGAAAAGCTGACGGTGGAATTTGAGGAGGGCTTGAATATTCTGACCGGTGAAACCGGAGCGGGAAAATCAATCCTTATTGACGCTATAAATGCTCTGTTAGGAGGAAGGATATCCCGTGAGATTATAAGAACGGGAGAAGAGAAGGCAAGAGTTGAGGCTGTTTTTCAGATACCACCGGAGTTCTTTGGTATTTTGGATAAAATGGGGATAGAAAACCAGGAAGACGGAATGCTGGTTATCTCACGCCAGTTTACTGCCGCAGGTAAGAATGTATGCAGAATAAACGGCAGTCTTGTTACAGTGTCACAGCTTAAAGAAGCAGGAGAATATCTCATTGACATTCACGGACAGCATGACAATCAATCCCTCTTAAGACCACAGGCACAAAGTACATATCTGGATATGTTCTCAGGTGATTGTCTTCTGTCCGAGAAGGAAAAATACCGGGATATATTAATAAGGTTTCAGGAAATAAACCTGAAAATCAAAGAACTGAGGGCAATGGAAAAGGAACGGGCCCGTCTTGAGGATCTATACCGGTATCAGGCTGAAGAAATATCCGCCGCGCGCCTTAAAAAGAAAGAGGACATTGAACTCTTAAGACAAAGCAACCTTTTAACCAACGCGGAAGGTATAATGGAAGCTTTCCATTTGGCATACCGTGCCCTGTCCGGTGACGAAGACAGCGCAAAGGGAGCATTAGAACTGATTCAATGTGCTCAGTCTGCCATCAATAATATCGCCGGTTTGGATCCCGTTTTTCAAAAAATATCGGAAAGCTTCATAGAAGTGATCGATAAGCTTGGGGAGATTACCCGGGAGGTAAGGATAAAGAAGGATCAGATAAATTATGATCCAATCCTGCAGCAGGAAGTAGAAGAACGGCTGGCGTTAATTGAAATGTTAAAGCGGAAATACGGCAATACGGTGGAAGAGATCTTAAGCTATGGAGAGAACGTGCGTAAAAAGCTTGAAGAGGTAACCGATTCGGAGAACATGCTCGCCGGGTTAAATTCCGAAAGAGATAAACTGGATAAAATTCTTTATGAGAAAGCCGGTCATTTACATGAATTAAGAATGGAAGCTGCTTCTGTGCTGAAGGAAAGAATAACCTCCGAACTTAAGAGTCTGGAAATGCCAAAGGTTGGGTTTCAAGCAGACATCCGGTTTGATGAAACCCGGAATTATGCGGAGAATGGTTTGGACAGTACTGAATTCCTGATATCCCCTAATCCCGGGGAAGGGTTAAAACCGTTGAACCGTATCGCTTCAGGCGGTGAGTTGTCCAGAGTGATGCTGGCAATAAAAACCATACTTGCGGATATTGATGAAATTGGAGTTCTTATCTTCGATGAAATTGATACGGGAGTGAGTGGAAAAGCGGCTTTGAAGGTTGGGGAGAAGCTTTTGGAGGTTTCCGGAAAGCATCAGGTGATTTGTATAACCCATCATGCACAAATTGCAAGCCTTGCTAAAGCACATTACCATATCAGCAAGGAAACGGACGGAAACAGAACGACAGCTCATATTGAGCTGCTTGATGAAAAAGAGCGTGAAACTGAAATAGCAAGGCTTTTAAGCGGAGAGAATAATGACAGTACAAAAAAACTCGCCAGGGAAATGCTCAATAGGGGAGCCAGGATGAGATCCGGCAAGTAATTGTCAATACAACAGAAATCGGAGGAGAAAATTCTTGTGTATAAAATGGTCTGAGCATATAACTACGGCAGTAAATCCTGAGGGTTACCCTGAAAGTGATCTTCCCGAGGTTGCCATGGTCGGTAGGTCAAATGTCGGCAAATCATCGGTTATAAATTTGCTCACAAATCGTAAAGGACTTGCAAGGGTTGGTAAC
>CAZSVI010000098.1:0-14292 GCA_964610205.1 uncultured Oscillospiraceae bacterium | reverse complement strand
CCTCAATAAAATAATTGAGAGCATAATTTCATATAAATTATCGAATTGTTTTCAAGTATGATTCGTGTTAGTTTTAAACTGGAAAAATATTTTTTTAGGAGGAAACAATGAAAACTATTTTTATTCGTAGCTTATTCTCTTCTTATCATAATAAGCCACTGCACGAATTTCATGATAATATAAAAAAAAATAAATATACCGGATATTATCAAGGCAATATTGTTAGAATATTGGCTGTGTCTCTGGCTATATCCGTATTTGTCATCGGTTTAAGCGGTTGTTCGGGCATATGGGGATTGTTCGGAAAAAACACGGAAAGGTCGTCAGATATAAACAACAATAATACGGATAAGGCACCAAACAGAGAAAGTGAGGCAGAATTTGAAATTAATCAAATCAGTACGGTTGAAATTCTGGAAATAGCTAAAAAATACTACAATCTTGCAAGATCTGAGGCATCTGCAGAGGAACTGATACATATCGCCTCATTTCACCTCGTGCCCGATTTTACCGGTGCAACTTCAGACATAGACAAGGCAGCCGGATTTTCATATCCGACAGCGTATATCACTGCATGTACGGATTTGAAAAACGTTTACCTTGCATTGTGTGCCGCGGTATTTACGCTTGACACAAAAAATCCTGCATCCGCAGGCAACCTGGCATCGGCAATAGTCACATACATTGAAGATTTGCGGGAGGAACCCTTTGCCTCAATATATAAAGAGGAAGAGGATTTTACCAAGGATGCCGCCAAGGTATACCAGTATGCCCTGTCCCTCTATGTTTCTGAGAAAAAAGTGAATATAGAAGCCCTGCCGTTGTTATTAACCTGTGGTTATTTTTGCATTGATATTAAACAAATGAATATGGCCAGGAAGCTTTTTGAAACGGCAGTAAGGCTTGAACCTGATTATTTTCCGGCAAATGAGGGGTTGGCTGCTTACTGGTTTGCAGCAGGCAATCAACATAAGGCGAAGCAAATCCTGAAAGATGCAAAGAAGCCGGTTCTATATGCAGTTATAAAAAAGGGCACGGAAAATACCTCGGAAGAAAAAGCACCGGTCGTTGAAGAAGGGGATGACCTGCCCGCAACTGAAGAGAAGCTTGACAAGCTTGCTGAAGTACCCATTCTCCTTGCTACCGATTTTTATGAGAATTTCGATCCGGAAGGCGTTGCGGATGCCAAGCGTTTTGTTGAAAACCTTGCCGCCGAATGGAAATACACAGCTCCAAATTATGACTATCTTTCCCAATATTCAACCCTGAAAGTATTTAAACAAGGCCCGGCACAGGCGGCATTCGAAGCATTCAGGAATATGCTTGCGGAATTTGCGCAAAAACAAGCTATAACCTTTGTCAATTACCAGCAGAATCTGATGCAAAACACAGGTTTGGATATTGATTTCGGTGGTATCGATCTGAACGATATAATCAATAACCCTGAAAAATATAAGGATAAAGATATCGAAGTCAACGTTAAAGGACTGGATGACTTTATCAACCGGATGACCAGATTTGGAGAAAACGCGGAAAAAGAAATGAAAAAAGGTAATTTTGACTCGCTGAAGGATTTGATGACTGCAACTGCACCTGAAAATATAATTTTTACGTTGAATCCGGGAGATTATGCAAACCCAACCGATGTTTTAACGCAGCAATATAATATGACCATTTTGAATCGCAAACTGAAAGGATATAAGCATTATTTCACGAAACAGTTGGATGAACTGGAGAAGGTTATCCGCGAAGATGCTGAAAAACTTAGCGGTAGGACGAATAAGCTGATATCCGGCAGGGATATGGAATTGGAGTTACTCAGAAAGGAACACAATGAGTCCCATGACACGAGCGGGGATTGTGATATATGTACGATAAAAAAACATACTATACATCAAAAATACCATCCTCAGCTGAACCAGCTTAATGAAACGGTATGGATGGATGCCACAAATTTTGTAAATAGCCGGTATACTTCGGTTATTAAGAAAAACATTGAAGCTTTTTATGCCGATACCATGCGCAACTGCATGCTGATTTCTGACCCTGAAATCAGAAAGCGTAAGGAAGATGAAATAAAAACTGAGGTTTACAGCACTGTGATTTATGTATTTTCGGCCGTTATACAAGCCTATGGAATGTACTCATCCAACGATTACCCGTATGAATGCGATTGTGACCCTGCTGCTGTTGCAGCGGCAAGGGAAAGAGAAAGGAAAGCCTTTGAGGAAGCCGAAGCCAACAAGACACTGATGCATAACAAGGCACGGGTTGAATTTGAGAAAGGTACCATCATGGAAAGCAGTCAGATGTACCAGAGACTGGATAAATACTCGGCAGAGATCCGGATTCTGTTTATGCATGCAAAATGGCATCCATTGAAGACTAAAGTGACATTTGGATTACCATTTAATAATATAAATGCGGATCTCGGCTGGACAACCGAGCATGTTCGTAATACCACAACAATCAATGGAGGCCTTTCAGCCGTTTTAAAAGGCCCAGGTGTTGGACCTTTATCTACCCAAGCGGTACTCGCAACGCGAGGCCAGGCAACAGTCGACGAAAACTGGAATATCATAAGTTACGACGCAACGGGCGGAGCCGGAGCTTCAATAGGCCTAGGCCCCCTTGAAGCCTCTGCCGCTGCCGAGATACCTCTGGTTCACACCATACGCGGCTGCAAGGTAAGTTCCCAGGTGACAATGCAGACCGAATATGAAGTTAATCCGCCAGCGGAACTTATAGGCCCTATAGGAGACATAGTAGAAGGAATGAAGGAGATCAAGGGTATTTTCCTTCCGTCCGATAAACCAAAGAAGGTTTTGTGGTCCGGAGAATATAAACCATGACTTCCGCTCATTGAAATTGTTAACGAAATAAGCAATATTCAGTATTAGTAAACTTATTCAGCTAAAGATGAACATCGGAACTTCGGCGGGGGACTCTACCCTACCGATGCGGGAACAAAGCCCCTCCTCCCAATCTTTCATCAGCCATTCAATGTTGCCATACTATTTTGAAAACGTCCTAAGCCCATTTTTTATTTAAAATCACCCCAATGGGTGACGAAATTCTTATTGTTTTCACATATTATTTTAATGGTTAACCATACTGCAATCACTTAAAAATCATCGTTGAGGAGGCGATCTATATAAAAAAGCAATTCAAAAATGCACTTATTCTTACAATTATTATTTTTTTATTATCGTGTATGATATTTTTTATTTTCTTCCGGCATTCCACGACAGGTTCCCTGAAGGGAATGACAGCACAGAATACCGCACTTCGTGATACCTGGAAGGCGTACTCCATAGATGAAGTGTTCTATGAGAACGGAAAGGAAGTCTTGCGTACATCGGACAATATCTTGAGTATGGCTTCCGACGAGCATTACCTCTGGCTAGGAACATCCGGCGGAATAGTGAGAAGAAGTCTTAAAAACATGGAAGAAAGAGAAGGATTAACCAACCTTCCTTCGCCGGATATAAAAGATCTGATGATCGATAAAAATACAGGGTATATTTGGTTTGTAACTTCAGAAGGCGCAGGCAGGATAGATGACAAAGGAACAAGCTGGTATTTTAAAAGGGGCTTTGAAGTTGACGGTAAAACTTTTTTCCAGAGTTATCTTTCTTTGTGGGTTTCAGATCGGGGCGATATATTCTTCGGCGGGGAAAATGAAATATTGCGTATGGATCAATCAGGCAAGTTTACCAGCTATGTTTTAGAACCCAAAATAACCGCAGAGCAGGATCTTGCGGCGCAAGGAGTGCAAACAAAAGAACCGGAGAGTTTTTTTGAGGACTCAACCGGAAGAACATTAAAATGTGACAGTGTTAAGAGCATCCTGAAATCACAAAAAGCGACTGCAATATTTTCCGATGGAAAAGGAAGCTTTTGGTATGGAGGCCCTCTTTTTCATGTGGACGAAAATGATCGTATTGATGCATACACACAGGAGGACGGACATCTTTCCCATAACTCAGTTTCATCACTTACACCGGATAAGGATGAAGGATTGTGGGTAGGAACCATGTTTAACGGAGCAGTATACATGACACGTGAAAAGAAGTTTGAACAGTATACGGAAGGGAACAGCCCAATACCTTCAAAGCATGTCATTGATATAAAAACAGGCTCTCATGGGGATGTGTGGATCGCTACAAACCAATATTCGTCGAAAATTGATTCCTCGGGAAACTGGACTGTGTATAATGAACACAATAGTATTCTTACCGGCGAGACAATCAAAGCCATGGATATTGATGCAAACGGACGTGTCTGGTTTGCTGCTAAAAAGCGTCTGTTATGCTTCATACCGGCAGGCGCGGACATCCCTCCGGGTTGGATTGAAGATGGATCGGTACAATCAGGTACGGACATCCCTCCGGTGTGGACAGAAGAGGAAACGGTACATTATGCGATTGACGGGATAAGTACGGAAGGCCATCCATGGTCTCACCCGTACGGCAATTCATCCCGCAGCAATTCAAGCGTATATTCAGGGCCACGTACCAGCAATGTAGAATGGACATATGAATCGGACCTTGTCATTTCGGCTGCGGCCACAGTAAGTAGTGAAGGAATTGTTTATATAGGCGGCAAAAACAAGAACGGGGTAGATGAGCTTCACGCGGTGAACCCTGATGGAACAATGCAATGGAAGCTTGAGCATATAAATATTGGTCGTGGAGCTGCCATTGGCCCCCAGGGAGAGGTTTACGGTTCTTATACCGGTGATAAGAAAGGGATTGCGTCTGTTTCGATGGAAGGAAAGATCAAATGGGTAAATCACCCGGAATTATTAGGCGCCGATCTGATGGTATCTCCTGAAGGTACTGTTTACGCGGTCAGGGAAAGTGTACTGTATGCTATTGCCGATAATGGGAAGTTAAAATGGAAGACCCAGTTGGATGCGCGCATTAAATCGGAGGGATTCTGTGCCATGGGTTCCGGAGGCGACATTTATGTGCAGCTGATTCCATCCGTATCGGTTACCTCCGTATCATCTTCCGGAGAATATCTGTGGCGGGGAGAGGTTTCCATGGATGCTCCTCTGGGAGGGGCCTCACACACGCCTTCCCTTTCCGTCCTTCAGGATGATACGGTGATGGTGGGCGATGACATTGGTATTCTTCACTTTTTTAAAAATGGCATAAACCATGGTCACTATGTATCAGGGCAGAACGGAATAAGAACTCCTCCGGCGGCAGGCCCTGACTATACATTGTATGTAAAAACAATAGGCCTTTCATTAAAAGATGTTATTCCAAAGACACTGAACAGGATTTTTGTTGATGAAAAGCTCAATACGGCAATTTCCTGCACTGCTGCTGAACCGGATGAAGTATTCGGAAATCTCGTGGCAGCTTTTGAATACGGAAGAGTTCGTGATTTTAACTGGACTAGAAGGATTTCTCCCACGTCGTCAAGCCCTGTGGCAGATTGCGAGGGGTACGTCTATATTCTGACCGGTGACAGGGTATGCTCATTCTCTCCGGAAGGCAATGAAGTCTGGACCTATCCGTTATCCGGGCTGCAGGGTTCCCGGGTGGGGCCTGCCATAGGAGGAAACGGCAGCCTGTATGTAACAACTTCTGAAGGGAAATTGTATTCTTTCAGGGATAAAGAGCCTGAGCAGCATAAAAAAACTGTTCAATCCATTGACAAGGGAACATGGATTTATGTGCCGTCCAACCCATATGCGGGCGAAAAACTCGTGCTGGATCCGGCAGGTGAATGCGTGTGGCATGTATCGGTGGATGGCGCCTATAGATACAGTCTTGACAATCCACTTGAATATCAATTTATCAATGAAGAAAACTCTTATCTTTACGATAGCTTTATTATCAACATTCTGCCCGACGGCAAAGGGAATGCATGGATATGCTCACGAAAGGGAGCCGTGCTGCTGGATAAGGATTTACATCCACTGCAAAAAACAGGGGAATTTGATGGTTTCATTGAAAACTACGGGCTTTCAAGTGAAGGAGTACTTCATTATTGTGCAAACAATGCCTATCGCTTCAACAGAGGGAAGTGGGAAATTACTGAAAACCTGAACGCAATTAAGCAAAAAGCAGGTATCGACGGGAAACAGCCTGTTATAACCTGGATTTCAGATGATGCCGTAATGTATCTGTATGATTTTGAAGCATATGATATTTGTACGGATGAGAATATGGAAAAAGGAAGAAGAAAGTATACAATTTACAGATATGATCTTCAGAAGGGCGTCGGCCATCGTTTGACAGAAGAGGAAACCAACAGCCTGACCGGATGGACGGATGAAACGGGGGGATTCTGGAAACCTGTGCATGTAAATTATGCCTGGAACAATACGGATTTGGCATTGATGGACGGATTGGATTATTACAGTCCCGATGGCGGCATAACCCGTTATTCAAGGCAGCAGGGAAATATGGATGTACATGTTATTAACGATATACTGATGGATGGGCAAAGAACATGGTTTGCCACCCCTTCCGGCCTTGTCCTGATGGAAAACAATACCGAGTTATTCTGTATTAACCCGGAAAACCAAGGAATTCCTTCAGGACGGATAAGAAAGCTTTTGCAGGACGACAGGGGGAGAATCTGGTGTATGCTGCCTACTGGTGTTGGTGTGTATCAACCTGAAGCGGATAAATATTAACTTGTGTTTCAGATTTCATATTGCTTCGTACTGCAGCAAAAGATACATAAGTTTTTTCCAGTAACGGATGCTTTAAAACCATTCATACCTTATGATCCTTCACTGTAGTATTAGACGAAGAAAAGTAAAGGGGTTGAATCATGTTATGAAGAAAGTATCATTCAGAATCCTGTCAATACTTCTGGCAATTATTTTAATCTTATCAAACAGTGCCTCGGCACAAACCTGGACCAGCAAATATACAAAGGATGGCCGTGTTTATATGGAATTCCCTACGGGGAATCATATAGCATTTGCTTCTCCGGATGCGAACCCGGGAACCTGGGAAATATTTACCACGCAATCAACATATGGGGTAACCAATCATTTGGGACTCCAGGCGCCGGCATATGAAGAACGTTATTATGACGGAGACAACTTCAGGCCTGTCTGGTCACCGGACGGCCTGAAGATAGCCTATACCGGTGCGGATTCGCCCTCTAAGACTATGTCAAAAATATATACCATGAATGCGGACGGGACGCTGCGGGGACCGCTCACCGATGATTATCCTTCTGACGGTTATATGGATATCGCAGGAGGATGGTCCCAAGACGGAAAGAAATTTATCTTCAGCCGGCTGCCCGATATGTACGGAAGAGGAGGAACCATCCGGATAGTAAACTCCGGGGGAGGGCGTTCAAGTTCCATATTTCCAGAGTATATGCCGGATGAATATGCATATTGGTCAGGCAATTACAATTTTTACACGCCCATGGGAATATACAGCATGTATGATTCCGATCATTTGAATGACTATGAATATTTTTTATACCATTATAGAATGCCGCAGCTGCCGAAGTACACGATAAATCGAAGCGAAAGAGAAGTACTTGTTCCCCAGCCCTTTATTGACGGAAAGGAACCTCCTCTTAACCCCGGAGACATCTTGTGGATGGGCGCCAAAGATCCTGTTTTTATTGGAAATAACAGAATCGCTTTTGCAATTCCGCATCGGGATGTATATTGTCTGGCCGACTGGTATGATTGCCATTTCAAATATGAACACGAATACGGCCTTTGGGGTAAATGGTCTTACGTATCTCTCGTGCCTGATTCTCAAATAGATCCAAAAAATCCCGACCCTGAAATCTATTCCGGTAAGCTTCCCCTTCTTGAAAAGGTTTACGATAGAGCTGCAATTTATGGGTTGAATATTGGGGAGAAAGACCCCTTTATACTTGCTCAATGTCCGTCAGATGAATATATCCGGGCCAGTCAGCCTGCTATTTCACCGGATATGCGATATCTGGCATTTCGAGCGGAACGCTATAAATATGAGAATTTTGATGAAATCATGGGATTCGACAGAGAGATGGCGCTATCTCCCAGGGAAGTCATCGGAGAAATATTTGTCAAGGATCTTGTAACCGGAACCCTTGAATTGGTTTCAGACCCATTTATCGATTGTGAGAGCCCCTCCTGGTCTCCCGACGGAGAAAAGCTTTTGTATCTTGAAAAAGGAAATGAATACAGGTATGTTACAGCGGAAAAAAACCGGAGCTGGGAAACGTCACCCTCGGCCATATGGAATCCAACCCTGGATCCATCCTCAACAGGAGGACAATTCTATTATGACGGCATATATCATGTCTCCTGGCAGCCTGTCGGAAACTGGACGATAAAGGCGTCCTATACTGAAAAACTGTCGGGTATTGCAAAAGAAAACGGGGAGTTTTATGCGTTTGATCTGGATATAGGGCTTTACAATGAGAAAGGCGGCGTGCCGTCTTCCTTGCCTGTTATTGAAAGAACTAAAGGCGATAGCGGTATGGAGATCATACGGCAAGCTTCTTCCGACAAGAACAGCAATAGCTATAAAATCTTTTATCCCAGATATTATACCGAAAACGAGATTATATTTGCCATTCGAGAGCCCTATGGTTCCACGCATACAATAGGATTTGTTTTTCCCCAGCGGGAGAGAATTGTAGTGGAAGCTTCTCCTGATGTACTCAAGGAGGAAAACAGTTATACCACACGAATTACCGCCTATATGGCGGATAGTCAGGGCAAACCTGTCGATAAAAAGCAAAAGATAACGCTGAAGGTAAATGAGCCGGGATTTTTTCCCGAAGCGGGCGATAAAAGAGAAATAGTAATGGAAGGGTCCAGGATTTCCACAACCCTGAAGGTAGATGCAATAAATATAAAAGACAATAGCATAACAGGCAGCGACAGCGTTTTTATTTCGGCTGAAACCCCGGATAATTTAAGCGGAGGCTTGCGGGTATTCATCGGAGGAATTCTGGTAACCGGTAAGGTTTGCCACCGGGATGGCGAAGGGTATGAGACAGGTATTCCCAATGTGCCTGTACACATTGAAAGCACGGGAAAGGATAAAAAGCAATATACAACCCAAACCCTTTCCGACGGCACATATACTGTAAAGGTAAGTTCTACGGCCCCACTGATGATTAAAGCGGATGCAGGAAGCTTATATACTCGCGGGGGGCTTGATAAAGCCGTGGAATTCAACATTCAAAATGCCAATATCAGTGAAAAAGACAATAACCTTGTTGCGGAAGCTGATACGATATATGTGGTTAGACGCGAAGTCATTGAGCATGCCCAAAATTCCGTAACAAGATATTACGATCGGAGAAAAAAGCTTTTCCCGGAGAAGAACAGCCTTGCATCGCAGTTTATCAATGCGGATTCTTCAATTGCTGAGCCTGGGGGAGCACTGATGGATTATATTCAAACCATAGAAACGGCAGCCACACACAAAAAGCATGAGGAAGAAGCTCTGAGACGGTTGATATTGGCTCTTGAAACTGCAAATATCGCTGTGGATTATGGCAACAATCCTTTTTCCCAATATGCCTCGGATGAGTTTTTTGATTTGATGAGCTTTACCATGAACGGGATGCTGGAATATACGAAATCTTTGAATCTTGCGGAGAATTTAAAGTCATATATTATGGATAACCGGGGGAAATACGCAAATGCCGCCGATGCTGTTGTGCGTTTTGAAGAAACCATAAAGACAATTCATAACGCAATGGAAAAATATGAGGATACTCTTTTAAATCAATATATGTCAATTATGAAAAGAATTGGTTATAATCGTTTTATGATGGAATATACGGTCAAAGACGGAAGCTCCATTAAACTTGTATGCAATATTGATCAATTGTACAAGGAAATCATCAAGATCTTGAATGATACAACAAATAACGCGATAAAAGAGGAATTAAACAAGGATGAATTTATTAAAAACCGGGGTAAGGACCTGGAAAAGCTTATGGATCAGATAAATCTTCCCAAAATATATGAAGATGAAATGAAAAGTGCCCTGAAGGCTGCTTTTTCTCTTTCGTTTTCCGCAAAAATAGAGGAAGGATTGGCTGAAGCGTTAGACTGTGCGATTAAGGGGGATAATATTGGATTTGACCTTGACGGTTATGGGATTGCACTGAATGACGTCCGGATTATCAATCAATGGCTGAAGGACGAAAGAGCCGCATTTGAAAGCACTGCAGGCAACTATCAAATGGTGGAAGAATTTTTTAACGGTGCGAAAAGCAGCTACAAAAACTGGGGCAAACATGCTATTGCGGCAGTTACTGCCGGTCAGGCCATCCCTGTTCTGGAGAAAATCGATAAAATACTTGATGCGCTGGTCTATGTGGAACAGGTAGCTAAAACAGGCTATCTGTGGTCGGTATTTGAAAATTACCTTTTTATTGATTCCCGGTGGAATAATAAGGTACAGAGCGGTATACTGCAGGCGTTTGACCGTTCGGTCACAGGCAGCGCCAGAAGGATTGAAGGTGCAAGCAACTGGGCTGTAAATGAGCTTGAACAAGCCTTAAAATATAATCTGATACCGGATAGGCTTTTAGACAATTACACCTCCAACATTACACGGGTTGAGTTCTGTGAAGCTGCGGTAAAGCTATATGAGGCATTAACCGGCGGCGTCATGCCGCCTCCGGACAAAAATCCTTTCACCGATACAAGCAACGCTTCTGTGCTGAAAGCTTACAGTCTTGGTATTGTAAGCGGAACGGGAGGGAACAGGTTTTCTCCCGATAACCTGATAACGAGGCAGGAAATATGTGTGATATTTTACAATGTAATCAAAGCCGCGTTTCCCGCGAAAAACATTCTGGTCGAGCAAGAACACATTTTTGCAGACGAAAAAGACATCTCCCATTGGGCGTCCGCGCAAGTGAAGCTTTTGCACAAGGAAGGAATCATAACCCATACCGGCGGGAATATGTTTTCTCCCTTAAGTAATGCATCCCGTGAACAAGCCATCATTCTTATAAAACGGGTATATGAGAAGTATGGAAAATAAATTCGATTCACAGGTTGACCGGGACGGGAAGAAAGTAACGACAGGTAAGCATGGGAAACAGGCGTTATCTTCCTCCTTGTTTTCCTAATCATATCCTGATATGATTAGGAAAACAAGGAGGAAGTAACTATTATATGAGGTCATGTACGGAAAGAACTGTGAAATTATTCAACCATAGTTTAAACAGTGATGTTACATGGATTCTGCTTATAGGATCGTTTTTTGCCTGGTTGTGGTCTGTTGTGGTGTATGCGCCGGTGTTAATGGAAATCGCCTTTTTAAAAAGAGGTAATCCGGATCTGTTCAGAACGTCATTTTATGTTGCATTTTTATTGTTTTTAATTCTTTGTTCCATCCTGCAAAAAACAGGGTTTTTAAATTTGAATCTTCGCAGGAAATTATCAATAACCTCATCCATATGTATTTGCCTTGTGACTGTTCTGCTGCCGTTCACCCCAACGGATTCATGGTACATACCCGGAGTTCTTTCAGGGATTTCGGCGGCAATGATTCTGTCTTCCTCCGGTGATCTGATGACGGCAATGGAAAGTGAACAAATTCCAAATGCAGCCATCCGCATGATGGTGCTTGCGGCGCTTTTGCATTTTCCGGCGGCAGCGTTTGTTATGTTGCTGCCTTTAAGCGTTAATATTGCACTTATCTCCGTACTGCCGTTATTCTGGGCAATTATCTTTATAAAAAAAGAATTTGGGAAATCAGAAGAGTTTGAGGAAAAAAGTAAAATATACAATTCAACCCATCGGGTTCATATCAAGCAATTGATTGTTTTCAGCTGTTCCGTACTGCTGATGTATCTTGCTTCCAGTCAAATATTCCTCTCTTTGCATCAAAATGTTATCATGCCCCGAATGCCATACAATGCTGAGAATATACAGGCCTTATACACGACCACTAAAGGAAGTCTTTATATCAGTCAGGATGTTTTGGGTACCGTGGGTATGATTCTGTATATTTTCGGGATTTTATTTGCCGGATTATATGCAAAAAAAAGAGGATACAGGCAGATTATTTTGCGAGGAATGCTTTTATGCGGGTTTTCACTATTGATTAACGCTGCTTGCCATAGCTTTGCGTCGATGCTGGCTTCCTTTATTCTGCTGCAATTTGCCATTGCCTTTGTAGATATCTGTTTTATCATATTCCTTATGGAACAATTGATGAAAAAAAATAAAAAAAGGAATGTGATCATTGGATTATTCATGCTGACATATTCTTTAGGCTTTGCCCCTCTGCTCCTTATATCTCCGGAGAATATAGTATTGCCCGAAACAGTGACCGCCGCAGGTGTTTTTTTGATGGGCACAATCTGGTTAGGAGAAATATATCTTGCAGCACATAAAAAAGTCAGGGTGGAGTCTGCCGCCGCACAAGACAGGGAAAGTACGGGAATACGGATAAAGGATAATATAAACCATTCCCATTTAACAGGAAAAGAAAAAAGCATTCAATCTTTACTAAAATTTCATAACCTTACACCACGCGAAACAGAGATCGCATTTTTTCTTCTTAAGGGAATCAGCGGAACCGAAATCGCTTCCTGCTGCAACATAACGAAAAATACTGTAAAAACGCATGTTAGAAGGCTTCTGGAAAAAACCGGGAACCATAATGCAAAAGAATTTATTGTATGGGTTTTGAATGAAATTGAATAATCTTAATATAACAACAGAAGCAATTGCTTGCAATTGCTTCCGTTGTTATAAAAAATGAAATATCTTCCTTATATCTACTGCACTAATCTAAATCCAGTATGCCCCGGTTTATTGGACTTTTCTTCAATAATATTAGTACTTTCATATGAACTTGAATGCGCAGAATCCCTTGCATGTATGATCTGATTTTCTTGATATTCGTAAGTAAGGCCCAAATTATCAACTATTGTAATAAACAATCTTTAAAGGTTATAGATATCCTCATATTAGCAGTTTTCGTATCCTTGTTATAATCTATGGTTGTATGTTTCTTATTTGCAATAATTTTCGAGCGGACTCCTTGAGCATTGCAGGGTGCATATATCGCGGGTTATCTGTCCGGAGCCGGGGTATAGTTCCGAACCTTTTGAATAGTTTCAACAGAGTTGGCAGAAGCTATCTTATATTATGGTTGTTCCCTGGAAAAACGCTAAACGGCTTATTAAAATAAACCTTTTCGCTTTTCTGATAATGTTGATGCAATTCGATAAATTGGGCAGCTTTCAGGGAAACAATCATGTTAATGAACCTTTGAATTGGATGTAAGAGGTGATCCATATGCATCTTTTTATGCCTGAAATTGCAGTTTTTGAACCGGCTTCTTTGCAATACCCTTTAGGGGAAAAAATTTACCGTTACTTTCTGAACAAACCTGTTGAAATAGTAAAAACATCACTCGGAAGTTTTTCCAGAAAACTTTCCCATTTAAGTGAAAAACAGCGTTACGCACAGTCCAAAACCATACTGGTCGTAACAATAAACCGGCAGAAACATCTGGAGATATGCAAGCCCTCAGCTGACTATCAATTCTCTCTGGTCAGCAATTGTCCCGGAAGCTGTGAATACTGCTATTTGCAAACAAACCAATCCTACAAACCCTACATGAAAGCTTATGTAAATCTGGAGGACATATGGGAGACTATCCTCCGCCATATTTCACAGGAGAATAAGGATTGTGTTACCTTCGAAGCAGCCAGCAACGGAGATCCCTTAGCTATTGAGCACATTACCGGAAGCGTTGGTGAAATAATTGATAAATTCGGTAAACTGGATAACGGAAGACTAAGGATAGTCTCAAAATACGACAATGTCGATTATATAGCGGATAAAAAACACAATGGGCATACCCGGTTCAGAATCAGTATCAATACGGACTTTGTTATAAACAAATTCGAGCACCGCACCAGTACCATGAAAGAGCGTCTTGACGCAGCGGAAAAGCTGGTTAACGCAAGGTACCCACTGGGTTTTATAGTGGCTCCAATCATTATTCATGATAATTGGGAGGAAGCTTACCGGAATATGTTCCGGATGGTTTCCGATAGGATCGGCACAATGGAGAAAAAGGATTTGACTTTTGAACTGATACAACACCGATACACAAAGCCCGCAAAGGAAAGGATTCTCGAAAGATTTCCCAATACAAAACTGGATATGAATGAAGAAACCAGGGAACTGAAGTGGGGAAAATTCGGTAGGTATAAATATATATACCGTAAGGAGGATGTTAAAGTTCTTAAGGAATGTATGTCACAAATGATCGGGACATTCTTCCCCGGTTCGAAAATCGAATATTT
>CAZSVI010000097.1:0-14483 GCA_964610205.1 uncultured Oscillospiraceae bacterium | reverse complement strand
TTAGAGCGAAAAAGTTTGCAAAAAAAACAAACTTTTTTAGAGGAATTATATAATTGCAATATATAAAGCCAATAAAATCAGCCAAAGCGGGAATAGGGAGTATTGAGTCATACAATGTCCGTATTTCGGTTTTCCTTGCTTTTTTTTCCGTTATTAACAGAATGTTTTTCAATAACCCTTTTCACCAGGTATACAACCAGAATCAGAACAGGGAAGATAAAACTGTGAGTAATGATGTATGGTACCCAACCGAAAGCAATCCAATTCTCCTGATAAATCACATCCGGAAAAACAATCCCGGAGAATATCAGCGCCAAAAAAGCTGCGGGGATAACGAGTATCTTATGATTTTTAAGCTTCAATAACTGAGAAAGCCCGGTTATACCCGCGTAGAAAAACAATGTGTTTATAATGAATTGGGTTAGTATCCAGGAGACAAATACAATGAATTCTATTCTTGAAAAAATAATACCCACATCAATTTCCTTGGCAAGCCGGAAGGCCGGATATCGGGTATTTGCCGTTATGGGCCATCCCAACACCAGAATAGACATAAGAATAGCCAGAAAGGAAATGCTGCCGGCCCAAAAATAACCTGTAAAAATAGACTTTTTGGCTTCCCTGAGATTATCAATCCCAACCGGGTATATCATCATAATGGTTATGAGAGGATAAGTTATAAAGCACGACAGGAAAACAGAGCTTTTAAGAACCGGAAGAAAGCCGTTTTCCAGAACAGGCTGCAAATTTTCTATTTTAGCGTTGGGTAAAACAAGAACCATGGCAAAAATAAACATAATAGTTGAAATTATCAGAAAAATTTCAGTCGCGCGCGCGAAAGCCTCCAGGCCGTACAGCGCGGCAACAGCTATTGCGGTGATAAATAACGCGTTTACCACATACGCCGGGGTTTCAGGCATAACCTGGGAGGTTATAAAATCACCCACATGCCATGGTACATGAGAAGAACCCTGTATATAAAAAAGTATTGTACTGGCGGCAACAACAGATCCCAACCATTTTCCCAAAACGGTCCTTATTATCTCTATATAATTCATATTTGGGAACCGGCTGCCTAAAAACACATAAACCCATATAACCGGCAAGCCGGTGATTACAGTGACAATTGATCCAATCCATGCGTCCTGTTTCGCTATACTCGCCATCAACGCGGCTATAATCAGAACAGATCCTCCCAGAGATCCTCCGGCGGTAAGGGAAAACAATTGCCTGCCTGTTATTTTTGTTTTTATCATACATCTTCCTACTTCAATAAACTTTGCATTATTTCCTTAAAGGGTGAGTATACCCATAAAATAAGATCCGATGGATTGGGAACGGTCATGCCGGAAAATTTCATTAAGGCAAATATTATACCTGCTCCAAGCAGAACGGCAAAAGTTCCAAACTCCCTGTATTGATTTTTTCTCAGCAGACGAGGGATCTCAACAAGGCATAGAATTGTACAGAAAGCTATTATCAGCAGAATGGATACTATATCAACCATTTTTACTCTTCCTTTCTGAACATCGGTTTTTTGATCTGCCCTAATTGGTTTATTTCAACTGTAATTTCAAAATCAACGGGAAGGTCGGGAAAACCACGGCTCCAGTCCGATTTCAATTCTTTCCAGAGTTCCGGGTATTTCCGATGAATGGCTTCACCGAATCCGAAAATGTCAGAGCACAAGGTTCCCTGTGCTTTTTGCAGAGCACTGCCACACAGATTATTCAACCTTTTTTCAAGAAGCCGCGCTATAAATTTTTTATTTTCATCGGCGGAAATATCCATAACACCGTCTATAGCCGCAATGTTTGCCACGGCTTTTATCTGAACCAGGATGGAGGGCTTTTCATCCTGACAGGAAGCGATTATTTTCGAGTCGGACCGGATCACTTCAAAGGTTATCTGATTCTTTTCGTTGTAATACGCGTATTCTATATTGTTTTTAACGGTTCCGGTTATATAATTGTATCCTTTCGCTTCATTTTCAGACAGCCAACCGATAAGCTTATCCTCATGAAAAACTCCCATGGATGTATACTGTAATCTTTTTTTAACATCGACAGCCTTTAAAGCCTCAAGATTGTCTGAATCCTGTCCTCGGGAAGTGATTTCAATTCCCGGAAGCACCGGGTTTTGACCATCGGCAAGGATTAATTGCACAAGTTCTATTATATTGGTGGAATTTGTGAGCCCCCAATGGTTTTCCGAAATATCAAGAGACTGGTGCAATTTCATTCCCGGAATGGACTCCAGGGGGGTCAGAATTTTCAGAACCTCGTTTGCGGTGGCGCCTTTGGCAATGATAAAATAAAAGTCGGTACGGTACTCATAATCCCGTATGAAAAAATCCAGAGCATCTTTAAGTCCGCTTTTCGCCATATCTTCACCGAACACAATAATGCTGATATGCGAATTGTATATTTTCCGGGGAGATTCAAGGGTAATTTTTCTTACAGCGGAGAACAGGTTTTCACCCTCCTGGGAAAAAAGCACAACCGGGGCCTCGTTTCTTTCAAATCTGATTGAAATTGCTTTTGGGTTCAGTACCTGCTGCGATATGAGGTAACCCTTCTCTGTTCTGTCCAGCCCTGTGGCAATGCTGATGGCAAGCGTGTTAATCTCATGGCTGCTCCAGCAGCCGGAGACGAACAGCAGTAAAAAAAAGAACACAAGTAATGTTTTTGCTTTCATAATACCTCCATATGCAGAGAACATTGTTCAATAGGCAGTATTTCCTGTGTGAATCACCTGAATTCAGGACTCTCTTTTTTCTCGGTACGCGAGGCGTATTTTCCGCCTACCCTTCTTTTATCAGCCCCATGAATTCCAAAAGGCCGGTTTTTCATTGACCACAGGGGAAAGCGAAACAGAGTGTCCGTATTTGCGCTCTTTATCCAGGGAGCGATGGGTGTTAAGTAAGGTATTCCAATAGACTTAAGCTTGCATAGATGAAGAGTAAGAATCATTAAACCGATAAACACGCCATATAAACCCATTACTCCGGCAAGAACCATAAAAATAAACCTTGCTGTACGGATAGCATTGGACATTTCGTAGTTTGGAATGGCAAAACTGGAAATAGCGGTAATGGAAACAATAATTACCATAGCTGCCGAAATAATACCCGCTTCAACCGCCGCCTGGCCCAGAACCAGCGCCCCTACTATTGAAATGGCAGGGCCGATTGCCCGGGGCATGCGTACGCCGGATTCCCTCAGCACTTCAAAAGTCGATTCCATTAAGAAAGCTTCCATAAAGGTGGAAAACGGAACGCCTTCCCGTTGGGCTGCAATACTGACAAGCAGGGGGGTGGGGAGTATCTCCTGATGGTATGTCGTGACGGCAATATAGGCCGAGGGAACCAAAAGGGTGAGAAAAAGAGCAATAAACCGCAGAAACCGCATCATAGATGAAATTATAAAATGATGGTAAAAGTCCTCGCTTGCGTGAAGAAATTCTGCCATTACCGCAGGAGCGGTGAGAACATAAGGAGTGCCGTCGGTAAAAATCGCAACTTTTCCTTCCAAAATTGCCGCGGCTACTGAATCCGGCTTTTCAGAGCTGAGAAAAACGGGAAAAACAGAGTATCTATCATCCTTAATCCATTCTTCAATATACGCACCCTCCAAAACGGAATCGGTTTCAATCTTTCCGATCCTTTCACGTATTTCCCGGACAATGGAGTCTTTTGCTATGTTTTTGATATACATCAGACAGACGGATGTTTTTGTCAGCTCCCCAACGGACAGGTTTTCCAGCCTTACCTTGCTGCTTTTTATTCTTTTTCTTACCAGCAGGATGTTTCTGCCGATTTTTTCTGTGAACCCCTCCTTTGGTCCGCGTATGACTGTCTGTGAGGAGGGTTCCTCAACTGAACGGCCTTGCAGGCATTCGGTGGGGATTGAAATATAATTGCTACATCCGTTCGACAGAAAAACCGTATTCCCGGATAACAATTCATTATACAGATTGATAAAGCTGTGACCTTCATTTAAAGAACGTACTGCGGAAAAATATGTTCGTATTTCGTTTAAAGGCAATCCGGTCTTATTGCCAATGCCTTTTTTTAATATCGCGATTTCCTCAGATAAACTGTTTATGGTATCTATATTTACCAGATTTTTTATATACAGGGTCGCACAGACCGAAGAAGGGTTGACTGTCCATTGAAAACAGTTAACAACCAAATCGTCGCTTTGCCCGAAATCGGTTTTTATCCTTGTAAGTGTAGCAAATAAATCCTGGTATAAATCCGCGCCCGATTGGTTCACGTGCCGCTTGTCTCTGGTACGAGACGTTTTTTTTAAAATCTTCATTATCCCTGCCAAACCCTCCTGTTTTTTCTATTTTAACCGCAGGAACATAAATCAATTCATGAAGTTTGTTACTATCAAGGGTAGTTAGCAACTTTAATTCCATGCATTTGTCATTGAAATTACTAAGTACTTCTGTTCACTGTAAGTAACATTTGTTATACTGAAATAAAGCGGATTAAGAAGGAAAAAGTCTTGTTATAAAAAGCAGGAGTGAAAGGCGTTAAATATACACCCATAACCGGAGAGTATATTTGTTAATATTGGGACAGGGGGGAATAAAGCCATATGAAAAACAAACCGGCGGAAAACATGGAGTGGGCCATACGTGTTCCCATATTCAAAAACAGAATAATACTGAAGCAATTGGGATTTGCCATCGGGATTCCATTTGGATTACTGATTATTATCCTTTTGATTGCAACCGGAGATGATAAATTTGCATGGTATGGGTTAGGGTTGATTGGTGTGCTGTTTCTCCTTACATACCGCTTTATTATGATCGTTTATGGCGGCAAATACGATGTGGAATTTATCATTGATAAAAAGGGAATACTCTGTCGAACGCAGGCGAAACAGGCAAGAAAAAACAAGGTCATTAACGGGCTTACAGTTGTTTTGGGCCTCTTTTCAGGGAAATTTACAGCCGCAGGAGCAGGGATGCTGGCCAACGCACGGCAGACCGTTCTAATTAAATGGGGAAACATCCGAAGGGTGAAATACTATCACAAGCAGTACTCCATCCTTATAAAGGGCGGACTTACGGAAAGTATTGCTTTGTTTTGCACAGAGGAAGATTATGAAAAAGTAAGAGAGTGCATACAGAAACATGCAAAGAACCTGTAGCCTGGGTATCGGAGATTCCTTCAAAACCTATTGATATTACTGATAAGTTAAGTTATGCAAAGAAACTATAAAAGGTGGGCATGCAAAAGAGATAAAAAGGCTTGAGCCGCATGGTGGCGTGTTATTTACAGATTGCGTATCTTTTCGCAGTAATACTGGACATTTTCCCATTTAGCATCCATAGGTATCCTGTGATCAGGGCAGGGTATATAACCGCCAAGTTCAATAAGAGGTCTAAGTCTTTGAATTTCTGCATCAATTGCGGCATAGTCACAGGCAAATACTTTTTTATCCATTCCTCCCACACCACGCAGCTCTTTTCCGTATTTTTCACGCCAGGGTTTGATATTTGCGTTCCAGGTACCTACCTCTATGGGGAACATGGTATTAATTCCATTTCCAAACCAGGTTGGTATCAGTGAATCAATCAGACCGTCACAATCCAGCGATATGATTTGAATCCCATGCTTTTTAAGCAGGTGGGTGATTTTTCTGTAATGAGGTCCAACCTTTTCGTCGAATACGGAGGGGTTAACAAGAGGGCCGTTTTTAAAGCAGATATCTTCCCAAAAATGACCAAAATCAAACCGGACTCCGCACGACAGTACTTTTTCTGTTATTTTATAGCAAAGATCGGCAACCGCATTAATAATCTCGTCATATAAAGCCTCATCATCGGCATAAAGATAGCTTATACCCTCCACACCCATTAAATTCCTGATATTTCCGAAGAGGCTTCCACAGTGAATCCCAAGGGGTATTTCCCTGTCGGGCTGTTTTTTTATTGCATTAAGAGCATTAAAGTCAATTCTGTCTTCGCTGTATTTAAGTCTGAAAACATAGTGCTCCTTCCAGCTTTTTCTGTCCTTGAGCAGATGGTCAACCTCTGCAGGTATAGATCCGGCAAAGTCCTTTTCAAGTTCGGTAACCCCCAGGCGGTTTTGCACTTTTCTTGTACCGTCCTTCAATACTTCCACAACCTTTCTTTCAAAGCCCGGGTTTAAGAATATATTGCTGTGAAAACAGGAATACCAGTTAAAATCAAATCCTAACTTTCCGGATATTGCTTTATCTGCTTCGTTGCCATCGGTCCAGTTTTTAGCTTCATGCTCTGAAAGATGGCCCTCTTTATACCACTTTTCCAATGTTTCTTTCCAGAATCCGAAATGTACCGCCGGTATACGGTCATAACTTTCATAGTTGAGTATTGCGAGGGATCTTTGCCTGTTATTCATTGGTTGCCTCCAGAATATTGATTTATTGCGTTTTATATATTATAATTGTACATCTAATAATTACTCGGAACATCAGTAATTATTGCTGAATAATATGCATAAATTGCGATTATATTAAATTTAAACAGGTATCATGGAGAGGTGACAAATGAGATTAAACTATGTAAGGGACATTTCAGAAAAATCATACAGCTTTAGCAACACGCCCGGAACACAGGCAAGATGTCTGCCGTTTTATGTAAACGGTTGTGGTCATTTCTATGCAAACACAGCCTATCTAACGGAGAGAGAAGGGCTTGACGATTATCTTCTGTTCTATACGCTTGCCGGCAGTGGGGTTTTGGAATATAACGGCAGCAGATTCAGCCTTGAGCCTATGCGTGCGGTTTTAATACACTGTATGCTCCCGCATAGATACAAAACCGCGTCACAAGAACCCTGGGATTTTAAATTTATACATTTCAGCGGATCTGCAGCAAGGTTGTATTTTGATATGATAAATGAAGGTGGTCTTAATGCCGTATTGATGGATGGGAAAAACAATATATCAGAATGCATAAGCTCAATAATCAGTATTATACGTCATCCGGGATTCCACAAGGATATTAGAGCGAGTCTGGAAATAAACAATATATTAACCCGGATTGTGACAACAAGGAGTCTTCCTCCAAACAATACAAGATATTATCAGCATACAGACGATATAGAAAAAGTGATTGGTTATATTGAGCGAAACTATACGAAAGATATAAGTACCGATCTTTTAGCAGCACTTATCCCAATAAGCAAGTATCACTTTATAAGGCTTTTTAAAGAGTATATGGGTTTAGGTCTTTATGAGTATGTAATTAATTATAGGGTGAATATTTCAAAAATTCTTCTTAGAGAAACAAACTATAGTATAAGTGAAGTATGCGCAAACTCGGGATTTAATGATGTAAATAATTACATCAGATGCTTTAAAAAGCTAGTGGGTACTACACCGGCACACTACAGAAAGCATATGATTTTAATATAAAAGCATGTAACACCACTCTAAGAGTACCGGGATTCTCGCTGGTTTTGACCTAATATAATGTTCCTTGTATACCGTGCCGATATTGAAAAGGAGGAAAAAATGATACTTGATGGACATATACAAATAAATGAAGGACCGATTAATAAAGGGAAGTTATCGATGGTGACACGGCTATTTTTTCGGAAATAGGTCTTGAAGATAAAGAAATAAAGAAGATATTTTCCGGGAATATTAAACGTTTTTAAAATTATGATGTTGGAATTCTGGAATTTAACACAAAAGGAGAAAAAATATGATATTCGCAGAAAAAGGGTCCGGATACACCCTGGACAATGTCATCAGATCACTTGGCCTTGAAATACAAAAAGATATTTTAGCCAGGTATTGGGATGCTTCCTGCAGGGATTACCCCGAAGATATCGATTTCCTGGATGAAAAATTTATAATCTCTTACAACAAGTATTTTGGCTTTCCCGATGACCTATTGCAAATATATAATAATACTGTTGATGTAATAAACAACGATAAAAACGTCAAAATTTTTGCCTGGCATCTGCATAAAATACTTTTCAAATACGGTGATAGGGAAAATGCCAGGGAAATACTATCCTGTTGGCCCTGTCTCCAAAAATCACTTGGGGAGCGTTCCTATATGTTTGGAGCAGTCATATTTGTTTCAGGCATAAAGACGGCTCTTGAAATTTACAAACAGAAAGGTATTCCTTATACCGTAGCCATAGATACCCTTGATGAACTGTTAAGATGGATAAATACATATCACAGGAAAACCGGCAAATGGGGGTTCAGTGAATACGGTTGGATTTACAATCACTTTTGCGGCGAGCTGTTCCGCTTAGGAAGATTGCAGTTTCAGCCAATCAAATTTAATGGTAAGATAATTGTCTATAGAAATAAGGCAAGCAATGAAATTCTGGTATACTCACAAAAAGGCGTAAAGTACAGACATGATGGCCATATCGATGGTACAAGCGGTATTTTTGATACACAAGCAGCATGGGTTTCGAAATTTAGAATAAGAGATGGAAAAATATTTGGAAATCGGATAATAGGGAATGGTACCTGCAGCAAAGAAACGGTTGAAATAAATAAAGAAGAATGGGTTGCAGTTTTAAAAGAAAACGACACGGTTCTTAATGTGCATATCCCGGAAGGTGGCAAATTGGACCATGATCTTTGTATAGAGTCGTATAATGAAGCTTTGGCATTTTTTAAAATATATTTTCCGGACTTAAACTTTAAAGCGTTCGTATGTAACTCATGGCTGCTTGATGTCCAGCTAAAAAACATTCTGAGCGGTGAGTCGAATATCGTGAAATTTCAGAATGACTTTCATGCCTACCCTGTCTATTCCCCCAGGGAAGCTCAAATGTATGAGAGGGTTTTTGAGAGCTATATCAGCAATGCTGATGATATGCCTGAACATACGCTTTTGCAAAAAGCAATAAAAATGTATGTTAAAGCAGGTAATTTTATGAGAGACGGCGCCGGCTTTATTTTGATAAATAGGGTGCAACCGTAATATAGTAAAAGTTACAAAGGGAAGGTTCTTTGGTACCTTTTATCAGAGCTCAATATATCACAAGCCATGTCGGGAATGATTCTCAAAGGCATGGTGGACAGGCGAATACTTGAGACTGCCGGCAGGGGCAAAAACATGGTGTATGTACTACGGACGGCAGATTGAAAGAAAGTAGAAAGCGTAAATTACCTTAAGGTAATCTTAAGGATTTGATAAGATTAAACCCGCAAAGTCTTTTTTGTTTCTTTGGTATAGTTTTATGGGCTTTGGTGAAAAAGGAGCTGAATATACTATGATAGCGAATATTTTAGTTGTAGATGATGAACAGTCCATAGCGGATTTGATTGAAGTATATCTGAAAAACGAAAATTACAATGTGCTTAAGTTCTATAACGGACGAGATGCCTTGCAATGTATTGAGAATGAAAACATAAATTTAGCGATATTGGATGTCATGCTGCCGGATGTGAACGGCTTTTCAATCTGCCGGCAAATTAGGGAGAAGCATACCTTTCCCGTTATCATGCTAACTGCTAAGGATGAAGAAATCGACAAAATCACCGGGCTTACATTAGGTGCGGATGACTACATTACAAAACCCTTTCGACCGCTTGAAATGGTTGCTCGCGTAAAGGCGCAATTACGGAGATTCACAAAATACAATCAGACCGAACCTGCACAAGAAGAAAACGCCATCTCTTTTTCCGGCTTAGTGCTAAATAAGAACAAGCATGAATGCATATTGAATGAAAAATCTCTTTCCCTTACTCCCACCGAGTTTTCTATTTTGTGGGTCTTAGTGTCAAATCAGGGGCGTGTGGTCAGTTCGGAGGAATTATTTCACGAGGTATGGGGCGAAAAGTATTTTACCAACAGCAACAACACTGTCATGGTTCATATCCGGCATTTAAGGGAAAAAATGCGGGACAGCGCGGAGCATCCCAAATACATTAAAACGGTATGGGGGGTTGGCTATAAAATTGAAGGATAAACAGTTTCGTTCCGAGTTTATGAAAAAAATGATTTTAAAATGTGCAAGAGCGGTCATTGTAGCGTCGGTGCTGTATGCGATTATTGTTGTTGCCGCTTATTATATTGGTTATCGTATTAATTGGCAGCCAACACCATTATATTATTTATTGAAAAGAGCAGAGCTTTATTTCAGCCTTTTGGTACCCGTTTTGTGGTTTGCTATAGTGTTAATCATCATTTATGTTTATTGGAAAAAGACTTTCGGATATATTGAGGAAATCGCTGCGGCGAGCATGGCTTTAGTACAGCCTGATGATGAAGACATCCGGCTGCCGGATGAGCTTCGGGAAATCGAAGACAGAATGAATCAGATAAAAAGAACCGCTCTGCAAAATGAACGGAGTACAAAGGAAGCCGAACGGCGCAAGAACGATCTTGTTGTAAACCTTGCGCATGATATCCGGACACCGCTTGCTTCCGTGATCGGATACCTAAGCCTTTTGGATGAAGCACCGGATATGCCTCCCGAGCAACGGGCCAAGTACACCGGAATTATGCTGGAAAAGGCATTTCGTCTGGAGCATCTCATTGAAGAATTCTTTGAAATCACCCGTTTCAACTTAAGCTCTATCGTGCTGAACAAGGGTAAAACCAATCTTTCTTTTATGCTGCGGCAAATGGCGGATGAATTTTATCCGATGCTGTCACCCCACAACAAACAGGTGATTGTCCATGCGCCGGACAACTTGGTTTTATGGGGAGATGCGGATAAGCTCTCCCGCGTGTTTAATAATATCCTCAAAAATGCCATCGTATATAGTTACGATGGCAGCGTGATCGACATAACGGCTTTTGAACAAGCAGAAAGCACAGTTATTCAGTTTACAAATAGCGGCGACACCATTCCACCGCAAAAGCTGGAAACCATTTTTGAAAGGTTTTTTCGACTGGACGCTTCACGCTCCTCCCAGACAGGGGGTGCGGGTCTGGGCCTTGCAATCGCCAAAGAGATTGTTACCGCACACGGCGGTACGATTACAGTCCAATGCAATGAGGGCAAAACAACATTTTCGGTTTTTCTTCCCGTCGGGAATTTGTAACCGGACAAAACCAACCGTAGTTTTAGGGAAAAGTAAGCTCCCCATAAGTTTTTCTTAAGGTTTTGATAAGTTAAAAATCCAATATGGCCTGTCCGGTTTCGGTAAGATAAAAATACCGAACCGGGCAGTTTTTTATTTGAAAAGGAATGTGGAGTTGAGGAGTTGAATAGAAAACGGAAATATCGGAAAGAAGGACTAAAATTATAAAGCAAACAACAATAGCCGTTTTGTTTGGCGGCTGTTCCACGGAATATGAAATATCCTTGCAGTCAGCTTGCTCGGTGATAGAAAACCTTAGCCCGGAAAAGTACCATGTCATTCTGCTTGGCATCACCCGTCAGGGGAAATGGCTGAAATACAGCGGCGATACAGGCCGAATCCGGAACGACACATGGCAGGAGCACCCCTCCTGTATTCCTGCTGTCATTTCGCCGGATCGCAATACCCACGGTATTCTTGTATTGGATGGCGGCAAGGTAACGACGATTCCCATTGACGTGGTATTTCCCGTATTACACGGGAAAAACGGCGAGGACGGCACGGTACAGGGCTTGCTTGAAATGGCGGGCATCCCCTGTGTTGGATGCGGAACGCCCAGTTCGGCTCTATGCATGGATAAGGATATTGCGCACAGGCTGGTACACCTGGCGGGCGTCAAAACCCCGCACTCCATTGTATTGTATTCCCCAATATCTGAGGGGGAGTTATCGAAACAAACAGAACATATGCAATATCCCTTATTTGTGAAACCAGCCAATGCCGGATCGTCCTTCGGTATTACAAAGGTTTCCAAACCAGGCGAATTAACCGATGCGGTGCGTATTGCTTTCCAGTATGATCGAAAGGTGCTCATTGAGGAAGCAGTTGCCGGTTTTGAAGTAGGCTGCGCGGTTCTTGGCAACGAAACGCTCATAATGGGCGAAGTGGATGAAATTGAACTGTCGCGGGGCTTCTTTGACTATACGGAAAAATATACGCTGAAGACCTCGAACATCCACATCCCCGCTCGTATTGACGCAGATACGGCGAATCGCATCAGGGAAACGGCGGCGACTATTTACCGGGCGCTTGGCTGTGCGGGCTTTGCGCGAGTGGATATGTTTCTTACCCCTGAAAATGAAATCGTCTTTAATGAAGTCAATACTATTCCCGGTTTTACCGCGCATAGCCGCTACCCCAATATGCTCAAAGGTATTGGCATGACCTTCCCGCAAATTGTAGATGAATTGATAAGGCTGGCGATTGAGCGATGAAAACGCTTCGGTTTCATTTCGCGGATATTTCAAAGGGACATTTAATACTTGTCAATTCCTCCCATTCCTTGAAAAGCGATGCACCGGAGAATCAGCTTGTACCTGTTAGCCCGGATTTTTTGCATATTCTTCTGGAACAGCAGGCCGCTAAAATGCTGGTGGAAGTCATGGCCTTTTTAGGATGTGAGCGTGAGATCGTTCCAGTCAGCGGCTACAGAACCATGCGGGAACAGCAGGAAATCTATGCAAATTCCCTGTGGGAGAATGGAGAGGATTTTACGAAACAATATGTCGCCATTCCGGGGTGCAGCGAACATCAAACCGGCCTTGCCATCGATCTTTCTGAAAACGGGGATGCGATTGATTTTATTCGCTCTGATTTTCCGTACACCGGCATTTGCGGGCGCTTCCGTGAGCTTTCTGTACAGTATGGCTTTATCGAACGTTACCCGGCTGGCCGTGAGCAGATCACACGCATTGCTCATGAGCCGTGGCATTTCCGTTATGTAGGATATCCCCATTCGGAAGCGATGAAAGAAAAGGCTTTCACATTGGAGGAATACACGGACTACCTGAAACAGTTTCCCTATGGGAACAGGCACCTGTATTTCAAGAGCCATTGGCGCGATTTTGAAATTTTCTATACTCCTGTTCAGGAAAATAAGGATGCCATTGCAGAAATCCCTGACGACATTCCTTATCAGGCGTCAGGCAACAACGAGGATGGTGTTGTTATAACATTATGGAAGGAGCGGCTATGACAGACCCTCAAAGAAAAGAATATGCCGGGGTTGACTATTTTAAAGTGATTGCGGCTTTTCTCGTGATTGCAATTCATACTTCACCTTTAGCCGGACTTAGTGAAACAGCCGATTTTGTCCTGACAAGAGCGATTGCCCTTGTCGCGGTTCCTTTCTTCTTTATGGCATCGGTTCCGCTGTGCTTGTCATGCTCTTAAATATTAAACGTACTCGCAGGGCTGCTTTGGCCGGGAGTATGGATAGGGCGTGGGCTGAAATCAACATGGCGAACTTACGGCAAAACGTAAAGGTTTTACAGGAAGCGCTTCCTACCGGATGTGAGCTTATGGCGGTTGTAAAGGCAAACGCTTACGGGCATGGCGCTGTTCCAATATCGCTTTGTCTGAATCGCATCGGCGTTCACGCTTTTGCTGTTGCCACGATTGACGAAGGTATCCAATTGCGTAAAAAATGGGTTAAGGGCAACATTTTGATTTTAGGCTATACGCCAGCAGCAAGAGCTTCTGCACTATCCCACCATCGTTTATCGCAGACCGTTGTGGACGTGGAATATGCGAGAGAGCTAAACTGTTTTGGCAAACCGATACAGGTTCATATCAAAGTGGATACAGGCATGAACAGGCTTGGTGAAAACTATCGGCATATGTCTGAAATTGCTTCTATATTTGACTGTAAGAACCTTAAGGTTTCGGGTGTTTTTACACATCTTTGCGTGTCGGACAGTCTGGAAGAATCCGATATCGCTTTTACAAATCAGCAGATTCAGCGTTTCTATGAGATTCTGGACGGATTAAAGGAAAAACACATTCAAATCCCTAAAATCCATATACAAAGCAGCTATGGGGTTTTGAATTATCCCGAACTTAAATGTGATTATGCACGAATAGGAATTGCGCTTTACGGCGTTTTAAGCACACTTGATGCAACCAAATGCTCATTGAAATTGCACCCTGTTTTATCCCTGAAATCTAAAGTTGTTCTTGTCAGAACGATTAAAGCCGGGGAAAGTGTTGGCTATGGCCGGAGTTTCACAGCGCAGAAAGAAATGAAAATCGCCGTTATTTCCATTGGCTATGCAGATGGTTTCCCGCGCAGCCTTTCCAGCAAAGGCCACGTTTTAATTATGGGGTATCGCGTACCGATTATCGGCATAATCTGTATGGATCAGCTTATAGCCGATATCACCGGAATTCCAAGCATAAAAAGGGGAAGTGTTGTTACTTTAATCGGTAAAGACGGTTCAGAAGAAATTACCGCAGAACAAATAGCCTTTAATGCTGAAACAATCACAAACGAATTACTTAGCAAATTAAGCAGTTACCGTTTACAAAGGATATTTGTTGACTCTGCCTCACTTCTTTAGCTTCATTTATATCGACATCAGTAACATACCGCGGCAAAGCCGCAAGAATTCAGAACCCAGAATTCAGTATTCAGAA
>CAZSVI010000096.1:0-15010 GCA_964610205.1 uncultured Oscillospiraceae bacterium | reverse complement strand
CGCTGTTTAAGCCGGCTTCGCTCTTTATTTTTTACTTCAAGTGTCGAAAACAGGAGTATAGCGCATATTCCGCACACATGAAAGAATTATATTATTCAGGCACATTATTATTATTTTTGCATAAAATCGTCATTGGCTTATCTTCAAAACCTGTCAAGAATTTGAATGTTTTATCGTTTGTTGTTATTGCTTTTTACCTACCTTCACATTTATTATATAAATATAAACCGAGTGCACCGGTAAAATGAATGTCATATTTCATAGCAGAATTCTAATATTAATTGAGAGGAGAATATATATGAAGTTATGTAAAGTATTAAGCATGTGTCTTGGGATTGCCATGATATGCTCATTAGCTGTAAGCGGCTGCAAAACCGGGAATAACGTATCCGATAATAAATCGGCTGCATCTCAGGCTACAGTTGCTCAGGGTGATTCAAAGGCTAAGGATGCTGAGAAGGAGCCTGATGAAATCAGTATTTTTTACGGTACGGCAGGCCTGCAGTTTCCTGATGGTGTAAAGCCTGATGATAATCCTTATCTTAATAGAATTGCGGAACTGGCCAATGTAAAATTTAAAGAGGCGACTGTTCCGGAGTACGCCGACTTTCAAACCAAATTCAATTTAATGGTATCCTCAGGAAGTATACCGGATTTTGTACACTGCTGGTTTCCTGCAGATGTCCAGATGTATGGAGATTCAGGTGCTTTTCTGGAATTTAGCGATATTGTAGCGAAATCGCCTGTCCTTTCCCGGAAGTATTCAAAAAGCATGATTAACCTGATGAAGGATGACAATGGGAGGATCTATGCTCTAAGGACATTGCCACCGGTAGAGGCATCGGCTGCCGGTGTACGAATGGACTTGATTGATGAACTGAATAACGGAAAGGTGCCTGTAACCCCTGAGGAATGGTATGAAGTTTTCAAAAAGGAAAAAGAAAAATATCCCGATTCCGTCCCCTACTCGTCGGCAGGAGGGTTGTATCCGCTGGAGCTGTTTTTCAAGGCATACGGAGTCTCAATAGGTGGTAATGGAGCAGACTGGCAGTATACCGGCAGTGAGATTATCAGTGCTTTTGAGACGCCGATGTGCAAGGATTCCGTGCTGTACCACAAGAAATTATATGATGAAGGCTTGCTTGATAAAACTTTTGTAACTAACAAACCACAGGATTTTCTCGATAGGAAATGGAACAAGAAAAACATTATTGCTCCCAACAACCTAAATTCTGTTATAAATTACATAGGCGCTTATATTACCAACAATGTGGACGGTGCAGTTTTTGCAGCAGGACCTCTGCCAAGGGTTGAAGACACCAGAGTAACCGATGATGATGTATATACGGCTTCTGGGCTTCTGGGATGGCACTGTGTAGCCATAGGGGCATCAACAAAACAGAAGGATGCGGTTGTGAGTCTCATTGAAGCTCTGCTTTCGGATGAAGTTATGGAATTGACTTCATGGGGACTGAAGGATGTTGATTTTACTTTGGAGAACGGACAGAAGAAACCTACGGTAAAAGCTGCCGAAACAGTCAACCTGCGAAAAATGTACAGCTTTATGTTCACATACGGATCGGCAAGCAATGTGGAGGTATCGCTTGCAGACCAACTGGCGAAGGTGGATCCGTCTATAAGGGATGAATATGCCGCCAGAGTAAGGGAAGGAATGAAGATAACATATGACCAGGCAGCCAAGGCTAACCAAAATCCAGCATCATATATCCAGCTAAGCGCCGATACCCAGTCGAAGGTTAAGGAAGCCCAGGAATTGTCCAAGTCGATAATTATAAAAGCTATTATCGGTGAAATCACTATGCAGGAGTACGACGCCCAGGTTTCGGACTACCTTAATAAGTATCAGTTCATAACTGATGAATACAATGCAAAATTGCCTGCCACGCTTGAGAAGCTGAATCAATAAGCTATTGTCGCATTAACGGTTTGAAAAACAACAGTTTTATCATGGAGGAATAGCTTATGCATATTCCTCCATGATACTCTATATCATTTACTGTTAGGAGTTAACCAGGAATGGAAAAGTCAGCAAAAATCAGATTTAAAACGAGCAGAGATATACCGATATACCTGTTAATATTGCCGGCATTTTTACTGCTGGTGGTATTTCACTATATCCCTATTTATGGTATCATCATGGGGTTTCAAAAATTTTCACCCTTTAAGGGAATTATGCACAGCGAATGGGTAGGACTGAAAAATTTCCAGTACTTCATAACAGATGAAAATTTTTGGAGGGTCATGAGAAATACAATTGTAATTAACATCTACCAATTGGTCATGGGCTTCCCTGTACCTATTGCATTCGCCATTTTTCTAAATGAGTTGACCATGACAAGGTATAAAAAATTTGTGCAGACGGTCAGTTATCTTCCGTACTTTATTTCATGGGTAGTCGCGGCTGGAATTGTAGTATCGGTATTGTCGCCTGACGGAGGATTGCTTAATAATGCGCTGCAAAGGTGTTTTGGCATTGAGCCGGTCTATTTTATCACAAAAGAAAAATACTTCAGGAGTATTGTTGTCCTGTCCAATATATGGAAGGGGTTTGGTATGAGCGCTGTTTACTACCTGGCTGCACTTACTTCCATTGACCAGTGTCTCTATGAAGCCGCGCGGATAGATGGTGCGGGCCGTATGAAGCAGATATGGCATATTACGCTTCCGGGTATTAAAACAATTGCGATAGTGCTTCTTGTCCTGCAAATCGGCTCTATTATGAATATTGGATTTGAACAGATATTTCTTTTATATAATCCGATAGTATATAATGTGGGGGATGTAATAAGCACATATACATACCGCCTCGGAATTGAACAGGCGAGGTACAGCCTGACCACTGCCATAGGTTTTACACAGTCGGTTGTAAATTTTATTCTTGTATATTCCGCCAACATGCTGTCAAGGAAGGTGGCCGGGTGGTCGCTCTGGTGAAGACGGTATAACAACTACAAGAGGAGGGGTAAAATGAAGAGGAATAGAGGGGAATTCGCATTTCAGGCTGTTGATGCTTTTTTCATGACAGTGGTTGTTTTATTGGTCATTTTACCGTTTATGCATATTGCCAGTATATCCGTAAGCAGCAATAAAGCTGTATCTTCATTATCTGTGGGTATTTTTCCGAAGGGCTTCAATTTATCAGCTTATATTGAGATACTCAAACAGGGGATTTTTATACGTTCTCTTGCAAACACAGTATTAATAACCGTACTGGCAACGGTATTGTCCCTGACTGTCAATGTTATGGCAGCCTATGGCTTTTCAAAGGAATTCTATGCAAAAAAGCCGGTAACATATGCTTTTGTCATTACCATGTACTTTTCAGGAGGGCTGGTGCCCTCATACATACTTATTACAAAATGGCTGCACCTGAACAATAGTTATCTGGCATTTTTCCTTCCTTCACTTGTGAATGTTTTTTATATAATCATCATACGGAGCCAGATCGAGGCAGTACCCGCAAGCTTAAGCGAGGCAGCTATTATTGACGGGGCTTCCGAGTATCAGGTTCTGCTTCATATCACAATCCCGGCAATATCTGCAACTATTGCCGCAATTGGCATGTTTACAGCGCTGGCCATGTGGAACATATGGTATCCGGTTATGTTGTATTCCAACAAGCGGGAAATGTGGACCCTGCAATATTTTCTGAGGGCGGTAGTATTTGAAAAGTATATTGAATATATGCCAAATAGCAGTGTTTCAGCGGTTTCCGATGCTGAGTCCGCCAGTCCCATGAACTTCCAGAATGCTGCAATTATACTTGTGGCGCTGCCTATTGTTTCAATATATCCTTTTGTACAGAAATATTTTGTAAAAGGCATTCTGGCAGGTTCGGTCAAGGGATAGGTGCGACACGAGGTCGCACGATAAATGTTTGAAACCCATCCGACCATCCCACAGGAAAAGCTGATTGACATGCTGAACCCAAAGATACGCGGACGTCAGACGCCCTTTATTTTGTGTTTGACGACCGGCAGCAAAAGGTTCTGCATATGCAGGACCTGTCGGAATATGGACGGGTAGTAAGAGACGGGTTGACTATGGGAAAGGACGGCAAAATTTATGGCCTTTTGAGCAGGGCAATTTACTGCATAGATACAAAGCTATTTCATAAGTATATTAAGCATGCCACCGGTCAATATAACTGCAGGCATTGCTATTCTGGAGGATAAGCTATATTTTGGATCGGAAAGGCATCTGTGGAGTTTCAAGCTGCCCTGGAACATATGAAAATCAAAAATAATCTACAAAGAGCGTGTGATTATGAAAATAATCGAAATGGTCAATTCCAACCCATATGTCATTGAGGCTGTGGAGCCGGAGATGCCGGTGTTTACCGAAGAAAGGATTTTACTGTTGCTTGGGAAAATGAAGCAGGAAGGGATGAAAGATAATAGACCGAAAGAATACGGTTCATTTAAAACCTGTCAAACCGGGGAAATATTGTACATTGTAATTGTGAACAACACCATGCCTGTCAGTGCCGCCGGATAGGCTGCAGCGTAGCCCGCGGCCGGCTCATCCGTACCGATGACGTCGACTGCCATGCCAAGGCCCGGAGTAGAGGTCATACCCCCGCAGATTGCTCCCGAAAGCATAACCCAATTAATTCCCAGCACATACCGTCCAAATAAAAAGCCTGTTGTGACGCACAAAAGCGCAATGAGGGCGGAAACGGCGGCATAATATATTCCGTTTCCCGTCAGCGCCTCAATCACATCATGCCCATAATTGATGCCGACCATTCCAACATAACAACTCAAAGATATATCTTTTACCGTGCTCAGAATCCGATTGTCCATTTTGAAGGTAAAAGGTCCAAGTTTTCCTATATAGCCCAGAACAACAGAGGAAATAAGCACTCCTCCGATGGAACCCAGGCTGAAATATCCAAGCGGCCCCAGATAAATTTCCACCATTCCGGAGACATATCCTGTCAGGCATACAAAAGCATAGGATTTTATGTCAAACATAACAGGCTCGATTGGTTTTGAACCGCTTATCTTACGTATGCCTGCGGTTTCACTCTGATATCTGGCAAACTCGCTGGGTAGATTGAGCTTAAAAATTTTGGGTAACAGCGTCATTGCAATAATTACAATAATCATACCAAAGGGATAGGCGACAGCATGCCCTGTGCCAACCTTGCCCAAAGCCTTGTTTATATAATGGGTGCTCTCCATATTGTTCATTCCCCGGCTGCCGGCTGCCGCTGAAGCATATTTTGCCGCGGTTTCCATAGCCGCGCCAAGTCCAGGTGAGCTTGTAAGCGCTCCGGTATATATGCCTGATGCCTCGAAGGCGTCAGTATCTGAATTGATTAATACTGTCGTATAAGACAGACCTGCCCCGATGAGGGTTATGAACAAACCAAGAGCAATAAAACGTAAGCCGTATCTTTTAATGACAACGCCGAGATCTCTGGACGCCAATAAACCGACCGCCGCCACAAATAGAATAAGCATAACAGAAAGCAGTATGGATGGAATAGCGTTGGTTTTTATCAGTGATGACGCTGCGTCATAACCGGGTTCTCCTTCCTTAACAGAAAAAGCCAGCTTTTTCACCACCCAGCCGATAGCCAGGCCGAAAAATAATGGTCCGCCAACCCCTAGCCTCATTTTTCCAAGCTTTTTCATATTTCCTGCACCCATGCCGACACACAGCGTCAAAAAAATGAGAAAAAAAGGATTCATCACCACACTCATCAAATCAAATTTCATTTTGATGTACCCCGCAGGAACTTGCCGGATTCAATTTTTTGCTTCTCCATATATTTCAGTCTGTCCAGAAGGATTTTCCCCGCTTCCTTGGCTATCGGCCCGGGCATTTGGGTGAATTTGTAGGATTCAAACCGTTCATACTTTGCATAGGGATACATATTTTCAGAAATCAAATATCCGTTATATCCATTGGCATAAGCGATTATCATTGTTATACCTCCAAGCCGGGCTTTAGCGGCCAAACCTATTTCATGGAAGATTTCAAATGGCAGCGCCACTATGGACAGGCTCCCTATCCGTATAACCCTCAGGTCAGCGTCTGTGCTGTATTTCATAAATCCGTCCCTTAACCGCCGCTGCATGGCGTTCGCCCAATCGAGATATGCACCGTAAACTAAAGCGTCATTATACTGGCCGGTTCTTTTAGCCTGAGTTAGCCCGCGCTTATATATCGCAGCCCGCCGAGACAGCTCCGACTCGTCGGCAACTGCGTCCAGCGGAACTTCAAAGCGCTGGGCGGACACCCGCATCATACCGGATAGCTTTATTCCTATTTCGCTGAAGGAATCAATCACGATGCCGGCAAGACGCTCGCCCAGAATCTTTGCCACGCCATATCCTCCACGGTTTACGGGGTTGATATCGCCGCAGCAGCCATTCAGAAAAAATACCGGTGTTCCGGGAAAAATCTGTTGTATTTTTTGTTCCATATAATACGGAAAATCAGCGCTGTACAGATAATTTTCATACTCAAGGGTTACCGCATGACAGGCAAAATTGACCAGAAAGCCACAGGCTTTCTTTGCCTTGTTTCTGATTTCAAGGATTACCACCTCTCTGTCGGTAAAACTTCCGGTATGAATATCACCGCGTTCGGATTGCTGCCCCGCTTGAAACATTAAAGGATCCAGTTCATCCCAGTTTCTTATTTCCCAGTTTTCAGTATTCCTACCGCCCCAGTTCTGTTTGAGAACCCTGTTTGACGATATATCTGACAAACTTCGGTAAACAAACAAATCGCATCCTTCAGCCTGATTGAACGCCTCAACGGCGCATTCCTCCATCTCGCGTCCGAGATTGATCAACCAGCGATTTTGCTCATGTTCACTGGCTTTTAGCCTCATTGTGCCGGGAGCGGAATGGGTATGCGTGCAGCAAATGATAATATTGGCTGCAGGAATTCCAAGCCGTTTTTCTAAAGCATCTGAGGCCTTACGGGTAAACTCCTGTGACAATCCCAGCAAATCGCATGAAATGATAAGCGCTTTAGTGTCTTCTGATATAAAGCACGCGGCTTTAATCTGAAGAGCATCATGAATCCCTTCGGCGCCGCGGGTCCGTTTTATATATCCGGCCATTTTCAATCCCAGGGGCAAATACATTTTCACTACGGCGATTCCGGTTTTAATACTGCTCATAATCCAATTCCCTTCCGGCAAACAGATGTCTTACAGTTTATCCCTTGACAGCTCCCTCAATCAGACCTTCAATGAGCTGTTTATTGAACATGATGACAAGAATAATACTTGGTATGCTAGTGAATATTCCGGTTGCCGCAAGGCCGGCATAGTCTACCTCATAGGTGGTCGTAAATGAAGCCGCATACATTGTTAGCGTAGAGGTTGTTGAATTTGACAGAATAAGAGGTATCAACACCTCGTTCCATGCTGTTATAAACGAGAATATAAATGTCGCCGCAAGGCCGGGCCGGACAATCGGTAGAATAATCCGAAAAATAAATTGGGTCCGGGAACATCCGTCAATCAGCGCTGAATCAAAAAGGGCTCTCGGGATATCATTGAAAAACCCCCTCAGCATCCATGTTGTCATGGGTGCCAAAAATAAAACGAATACAAGAATAATCCCGGTAAAACTTCCTGCCAGGCCAACCTTTGAAACTAATATATACAGCGGTATCATCAGGACAATAGCAGGCGCCATTTGAATGGACAGCGTACCGAATACAACGGCATTTTTTCCCTTAAAATTGAAAAACGCTGCGGCATATGCGGTAAGGATGCTGACAATCATTGTAACAAAGCTGGAAAATAATGTAATTATCATTGATGCTCGGAACGCCCTCAAAAACGCCTGTTTTGCAAACAGGGAAATATACGTTTCCAGGGATGAGTCAAACAGCCGGAATCTCATCTCAATCAGGTTCTTATATGGCTGAAGGCTCGTAAGCAGCATCCAGATTATAGGAGCAACAAATATTAATGCTGTTACGGTTATTACAATATAGAAAACAGTTTCCTTCAAAATTCTACCTGTCTTTTTTTTCATTAAAATCACTGTAGCACCATCCTATACCGATATTTTATAATCAAATATTGTTCGATTTGGTCAACAGCCTGACATAAGAAAGCGAAAGGAGCAGCGTTATCAGGGTCACAACATATCCGACAGCAGAGCCATAACCGAGGTTTAAGAAAGAGAAAGATGTTTTGTACGCGTACATATATGTCAGCGTTGTCATGTTATCCGTGCCTCCGAGCGGCGTTAATGTATAAAGCGTGTCGAAAACCTTTAAAGACGAGATGGACTGAAGCATGATGACAACCAGCAGCACATATCGTATTCCCGGAATGGTAATATACCTGAATTTTTGCCATGCATTGGCTCCATCACATTTTGCCGCCTCATAAAGCTGTATCTGCACCATCTGCAGCGCTGACAATAAAAGTATTGCTACAAATGGAACGCTTCTCCATGTATCGGCTACAATAACAAATGTGATTGAGACAAAGGGAGAAATCTGCATCCAGTATACATTCTCTGAAATCAATCCCAATGCTTTCATGATCTGTGTAAATACGCCTATCGTTGGATCCAGAATCCATTTCCACATCATGCCGTTGACAACCTTCGGAATTCCCCATGGCAACAGCATAATAATCATAAACAACCTTTTCCCATAGAAATTCCGCCTTGCAATAAGCGCTATAGCTAAGCCAATCAAAACGGAAAATACTATTACTCCTCCGCTGTAATAAGCCGTTTTCCACAGGCTGTTCAGAAACACATCGTCCTTAAAAAGTGAAATGTAGTTTTTCAAACCCACGAATGCTGTGGCTGATTTAAGATTAAGCTTGTATTGAAACAAACTGAGAACGAAAGAATAAACAATCGGAATAATGCCGCCAACCAGGAAAATCAGCAAAATAGGCGTCTCCAGCAAATAAGGGTAATACTTGTCATCCAGTCCTCTTGATTTGTTAACAGTTTTACTAAAAAAATTATTTTTACCCATTTACTTCCCCTCATGTTTCGCAATATCGTTATATTCGCAATACGGCAAACGGATAATGTGTCATCTGTCTTCTTCCCCATATTATGTGGAATATGGCCACACAGCGTATAACTATATAAATGTGGCCATATTCCATTATACGATAACCAAGGAATTTAATAAACCCCTGCGCATACTGAGTTTTACCAATTTTACTTGAAATCCTTAACAATCTCTTTTGCTTTGGCTGCTGCGTTGTTAAGCGCATCCTGCGGCTCGATATTTCCCTTAAGGCAATTCACCACTTCCGCCATCAATGCATCTGTGACTTCCAGTCCATAGGGCGCGGAGAAACGGTCTGAATACCCCTTCGCTTGTTCCTTGAAGGCGCCGATAGCAGGCATGTAATCGTATACCGCATCACTCTCGTACATGGAGAGTCTTACAGGCGGGAACATCGATGCCTTTGAAACTAATAGCTGTCCCTCTTCTTCTGTGATGAATTCAAGGTAATCCAGAGCAGTATCCTTGTATTTGCTGGCTTTGGTAATTACATATCCTTCGCTGCCGGAGACCGCGGCCATCCTGCCGTTTAGTTGGGGAATTGTAGCCCACCCGAGCTCGCCGACAATATTTGATGTTTTCGGATCATTGGCAAATTTATACGTATTGGACCAGCAGATTGACATTGCCGTGTTTCCCTGTATAAACACCTGTGACTGGTCCCATCCGCCAGGATTGCTGAGCGACGAGGGTTCCACCACGCCCAGATCAAACAGCTCTCTGAGCATTTTCAGCGCGGCAACGCCTTTTTCATCGTTAAACGTAACATTATCATTCTCGTCAAACATCTTTCCTCCGTTCAGATAAAGAAGAAGTTCCCATTGTATAGTTGCCCCATATGGTGTACCGAAGGAGAACACGACGCCATATTTATCGATTTTCCCATCGCTGTCCGAGTCGTAAGTCGTCTTTTTTGCCGCATCAACAAACTCTTCCCATGTCTTTGGCGGAGATTCAGGGTCAAGGTTCGCTTCCCTGAAAATCGCCTTATTGTACCATAGAATATTAACGCTGGTAAATCTCGGAAGCCCATAAAACCTTCCCTTATAGACAGTAGCGTCAAAAGAACCCGGATTAAGATCCTCCATAATGGCTTTGTCAATCTTATCGGTAATGTCCTCCAGATATCCAACCGACGCCCACTCAGCGGTATTTGCGGCATATGACCAGATCAGATCATAATCCATATTGCCGGCCGCAAAAGCAGTGGCCATTTTTGTGTGTAAATCATCCTGCCCCATCTCAACCCATTCCAGCTTCACACCTGTTGCTTTTGTAAAAGCCTCGTTTGCCGGAAGCTGTGAACCTACGCTGACTGTTGCGACACGAAGCGTATCGGTTTTCGTTTCCCATGTTTTGTCCTTTTCTGCTTGTGTCGGTTGTGTTTGTCCCGTTTGCTGTGTTGTTTCTTTTTGTGTGCAGCTCATAAGTACAAAAGTACACAGCAGAATTGCCATCACCAGAGCAGCACCTCGAATTACACGCCTTTTTACCATTTCATTTCCTCCCTTTCAAATAGTTTATTAGTGGCAATGCAAAACCTTATAACATTAGCTTTTCAAAGCTTAGTTAACAACTCCGTTTTTCACTTTATTCCGGTTTTTATCGAATTTTTCATACGTCTGGAATTATTTTTCAATGCGGCCACATTCCGACCTGATTTTAGATAAGCAATTATTCAGTCAATTGGTAAAGATACAGGCTTGCCCGATTCAATGGAACGATGTACAGCTTCAATAACCATAGTCACTCTATAGGCCGACTCTGGACCTGGTCCGGGCTTTGTGCCATTTAGCACACAATCAATAAAATGATCATGCGCATGCTTAAACGCGCCAGCCACCATCCCTTGAACTTCATAGCGGATATAAAATGCCGGATGTGTTCCTCCTGTCCGGTCGTAAACCTCAATCTGGTCATTCCCCATTTCCAGGTTTATAAATCCTTCCTCTGCATAGATTTGCTTTCTTCCGTCCGCTACCATATGATACGTATTTGGCATTATCCATGAATTTTCAAATACCCCGATACATCCATTGGCAAACTTGACGTTTACCTGAATTGCATCATAGGTGTCAATACCCCTTTTAAGAAGAACGTTTTTTATACCATTTGCATAGACCTCAATTACTTCCGAATCAAACATCCATGTGAATAAATCTATATCATGGCTGCCCAAAAATGCTGCTGGCGACGTTTTGGCAGCCCATGACATCATCTCTGTTGAAACCCAAAGCGTGTCATTTAATTTCGCTGACAGCATAAGCGGTTTTCCAATTTTTCCGGAGTCCAGGATTTCCTTCGCTTTTACAAAAGGAGGAGCCCAGCGATTCGTAAAGTTTACCATAAGCTTCTGTCCTTTACGTATTTCATCGACTATATCCTTTGCATCAGAGAGATCTATAGCAATGGGTTTCTCCACAAGCACATGCTTTCCGGCGCGTATGGATGAAAGCACCGGATCTTTGTGTGCAAAATCAGGGGTTGCAACAATTATACCATCAAGCTCCTCCTGCTTCAGCATGGTATTATAATCCTCATAATACACCGCTCCATACTTTGAAGCGCATGCTCTCCCTTTCTCTTCATTGATATCCGCAACTGCGGCTAGAACCTCACGGTTGCTTTCTGCTACCGTTTTTGCATGGATATTTCCAAGAATACCTGTTCCAATAAGACCAATTCGTAACATTTTATGTTCCTCCGTCCATATAAATCTGAATTTGAACTATTTTATGATACCAGCCATTTTTCCCGGATGTTCAAACCAATACCGTATGCGGCATGCGGCAATTCCTGGTTTGAAAACCTGATAAGGGGCTTATATCTGCTGCCAGGCACCAGCTTGTCTGAAATAGCAGATGATATAATGTCAAGAAATTCCTGTCCAAACATTCGATACGGGCTTTCAATTATTACCGCATATGGGCTGAACAGGCATACGGCCACGTAAATTGTCGAAGCTATCCTACCTGCATATTCATAAATCAAACTGACAATTTCCCGTGAATTATCTTTTATTCTGGGACATACCGCTTCTTCTTTTTTTAAATACTGCGCAGCCTCCCGCTCAAAGGTGGAAAATGCAATCGTATTTTCAATCCTGTCGCCATCAGGGGTGGACAATTGCCCGATGTCTCCCGCATAACCGTCACATCCGAAATAGACATTGCCGTTTATCCAGACCGCGCCGCCTACGCCATTATTGCCTATGTATATGAAGAAAACATCACGGTCAGATATTTCAGGCATCATATCCAGAATTGACAGCATAGCAAGCTGGACGTCCTCTCCGATAAGGATTTCAAGGTCAAAATATTTTTTTACTATGTGCCGGATATTGATATTTTTTAATTCCGGTAAACGGGGACAATAGACATATTCAGATTCATCAATGCATGGAGCGGGAGAAATTATCCCCACGCCAATATACTCATTCTCCTGATTGCTGGAATTTATTGTTATGCCTTTTACATTATTTAGGAACAAGTCCAGGTTTTCCTCATACCCTATATTGTAATCATATTTGTGTTTAAAGGTATTTTGGGCTTGCAATCCCAGATTAAGTAGAACAAAACAAAATTCTCTCTCTGTTAGATCCAGAATAATGATCTTCTTTTCATCCGCATTTAGAAAAATTTTGGCAGGGCGTCTGCCATACCGGTTGTTGGATGTCTTGTCAGTATGCTCCAGAACCACTCTCTTTTTAATAAGAGCGTCCACAATAGTTGTAACCGTCATAAGAGATACGCCTGCCCTGGGAGCAATTTCATTCCGTGTAATGCCGTTATTTGCAGAAATTTCTTTGAATATTTTTTTTATGTTCTGCTCTCGCATGTCCTGATGTGTAATATTGCTCATGTTTATAATCCATCCTCTCTACCGTTTTCCTTTCAAGTATCAGTGACAGCCAATAGTGACACTGTGCTTGTCCGTTGATCAGACCGCTGACCTCAGAGCGCTTTTACTCTTTTCTTATATTTCTCGATTAATAAGCGGTTTTTTTCATCGCCGCCGTCAACATTACTGCTGGTAAAAACCTCCGGACAGTATCCGTTTAACAGCATTTTTTCAACTGCACCGCATAAAACATTCCATAGTATCGCTCCTCCTACTGCTGTTGAGGTTGGCGCAAAAGCGCCTATACTTTTAAATATTATCGCTGCATCGCCAATTGGGCCGCAGTTGTCAAGAACAATATCAGCCACTTCAAACAACCTCAATTTGTAAATGTTTCTGGCTTCAGAGCTGCGGGAATGAGCTAAATTTGTCAGCGCAATAATGACAGCTCCGGCTTTTTTTGCCGCTATAGCCAACTCCACCGTCACGCTGTTTCTTCCTGAATTTGACATGATAATAAACACATCATTATGCTTAACTGGATACTGATTAACAAGCATCTCCCCGATCCCGTCAAGTCTTTCATAATAAGTGCTTTCCGCAGCGCGGTTATGCAGCATTAATCTCTCATCCGTAATCGGGCAAATCTGTGCCAGACCGCCTGCTCGGTAAAACAGCTCCATTGCCAGGAGGCTTGAATGTCCGGTACCAAAGGTATAAACCATATTACCTTTCTCAACGCACCGGGCAATGACGCCGGACGCCGACTCCATGGCATAAGCCTGGGTATTGGCGACCTCTTCCAGTATATCCTTCAATTTATCAAAATAAGTGTTTTCACTGTGCATGCTTTTCCTCCAATGCTCGCTTCAATTCTTTCAGTTCAATATGTATCCCACACCGTATCATAGCTGCAACCACCGCCCCCAATTCAGGCCTCATGTTTGGCAGTTGTATTTTCACATCCGGATATTCCTGTTTTAAATACTCAGTAAAAAATCGATTTATGTATTCGTCATTCTCAAAAACTCCCCCACAGACGCCGACCTTTTCAAGGCCGATAAGCCCTTCCTTTTTCATAAGCGTGAGGACAAGCTGAGCCAGATGCCTGGCATTGCGTCGTAAAATTTCAAGAGCAAAATCATCCCCTTCAGACGCGGCTTTTGTCACTTCAGGAGCAAAGCCGGAAATCAGCTTCCTCGGGTTGTCAGAAGCATAAATTACATTGATTATTTTCCGATGATTGGTTACCTCAAAATAATCAAGCGCACTCCTTTGCAGGATTGTTTGTGGGTTGATACCGTCAAATGCACCGGTAGCAAGCTTCAGCGCATCAACCGCTATTGAAAACGCGCTACCGCAGTCGCCCAGCAAATATCCATAACCGCCCACAACCCATTCATAATTGGATTTATCATGAGCGATTGCCATAGCTCCTGTTCCGGAAACCACCATGATTCCTGGCATACCAAGCGTGAAGCCCATAAAAGCCACATACAGGTCGCTGTGCATAAATACTTTTGCTTTTGGGAACAGGTTGCCAATAAATTTACGTATATTTTCATCGGATTCCTCCCTGTCAATCGCCGACATCCCTATAAAAACACCTTTGATCCTGTTCGGGTCAATCTTCCGGGTTGTTTTCAGTACAAGGTCAAAAAAATTAATTCTGGCGTTTTCAAAGCCTATTGAATAGTAATTCAGACTGTCGCCGGTTCCCTTTGACAAAACTCGAAAACTTCTGTCTACTAATATGGCGCTTGAATGAGTTCCTCCTCCATCAATGCCAAGGAAACAATCATGAATGCTCACATCTTCTCTCCCTTCTTGGAGAATGGGAAAATGAAAAATACGTCTATATATATTGCCGGTTAATTAATAAATGATATTTATAAATATATTTTAATATATGTAGCTTGATTTGTCAAATATATTTTATAAATTTTCTGGACAAGGGATGAGCACATAAAAAGGAGCTTTTACTTAAGGTAGGCATCACATCTTTATAACGATTTATTTTTGAAGAAATTGAAGAAAAACCTCTACATTAATCTCTCTACATTTAATTAATTTATACCGCAGATTACCTATTGACAATACATATGCCGTCCTTTATAATAATATAGTC
>CAZSVI010000095.1:0-15075 GCA_964610205.1 uncultured Oscillospiraceae bacterium | reverse complement strand
ATTCTTCGATTGGCCGAATCGTCCAGCGTCCTCTCCAGCCATTGTGTTGACGCTGTAATAGCAGGGTTTAAAGCATCAACAATAACGTACCTTGCAAGAGAAGAAATCCGTTCACTTCTCATAGGATTTCTTTTATAAGCCATCGCAGAAGAACCAATCTGCTTCTTCTCGAACGGTTCTTCAACCTCTTTCAGGCTTTGCAAAATCCTTAAATCATTACTGAATTTGTGCGCACTCTGTGCAATACTGCTAAGGCAGTTTAGAATGCGTGTATCCTGTTTCCTTGTGTAAGTTTGCCCTGAAATGGGAAATACCTTCTTAAAACCAACCTTCTCCGCAATCATTTCTTCAAGTTTTTTTACCTTTTCATGATCTCCGTTAAAAAGACCAAGAAAGCTTGCCTGAGTACCTGTTGTACCTTTATTCCCCAAAAGCTGGAGATTTTCGGCAACAAAATCTATTTCAGCTATATCAAGCATCAGATCCTGAATCCACAAACACGCCCTTTTACCAACAGTGACAAGCTGTGCGGGTTGAAGATGGGTAAACCCCAGCGTGGGTATTTCTTTATATTTAGCCGCAAAATCCGAGAGCTTACATATAATACCGATTATTTTCTTCCTTATAATCATTAAACCTTTAAAAAAAAGTATTACGTCAGTATTGTCTCCAACGTAACACGAAGTAGCTCCAAGGTGGATTATCCCCTTTGATTTTTTACACTGGTCTCCATATGCATGGACATGCGCCATCACGTCATGGCGTACTTCCTTTTCTATTTTTTCAGCTGCGTCATAATTTATATTATCCTGGAATTCTTTCATTTCAACGATTTGTTCCTGAGTTATCGGAAGGCCCAGTTCCATCTCAGCTTCAGCAAGAGCAACCCATAGCCTGCGCCATGTTTTAAATTTTGTATCCGGTGAAAAAAGGTTTTGCATTTCCATGCTTGCGTATCGTGTATTAAATGGGCTTTCATAAGTATCTTTCCGCAAGTCGGTTCTCCTCCAAACTGTTACAAATGATATATGAAAATTTGTAAAGACAACATAATGTTTTAACAACATGATTTATTATCTATCGTAGTAACAACTATTATATAAGTTTTCCCAAAAAAAATCCAGAGATAATTTGAAGGTTTCTTAATCATTTTTCATAAAGAAGCGTAAAAAAAATACGTTTCGCGAAGAAACGTATTTTTAAGAGGTTAAATTAGTTTTTCCATAGCAATAAGCTCTACACATACGCACAAAATTTCAATTGCCTGTTCCAATTCCGCCAGTGAAGGATACGACGGAGCTATCCGGATATTTTTATCCTCCGAATCCTTTCCGTATGGATAAGTGGCTCCGGCTGTCGTTAATGTTACTCCGGCCTCCTGCGCTTTTGCCACGACCTGTTTTGCGCATCCTTTCGGAACATTAAAGCTGATAAAGTACCCTCCCCTGGGGGTAGTCCAATTTGCTATATTCAGATCCCCAAGGTTTTTTTCAAAAAGGTCTGTAACCATTTCAAATTTTGGCCTTAACAATTCAGCCTGTTTCGTCATATGTTCCTTAATACCCTCAAGATCTTTAAAATACCGGGCATGAAGCAAATGACTAATTTTATCCGGCCCAATGGTCTGTATTGAAAGCTGCTTTTTAATATGTCCTATATTATCCTTGCTGGCAGCCAAAGCGGCAACTCCGGCTCCCGCAAAAGATATTTTTGCGGTTGAGGCGAAAATAAACACTCTGTCCGCATTACCGCGTAATTTACATTCATCCAGAATGTTCAAAAGAGAATTTTCCTCATATAAATGATGAACGGCATAGGCATTATCCCAGAAAATACGGAAATCTTCAGCCCTGGTTTTCATTCCCGCCAATCTTCTTACCGTATCATCTGAATATATGATACCTGTTGGATTGCTGTACATTGGAACACACCAGATTCCCTTAATGGAATCATCTTCAGCAACAAGTCTTTCAACAGTATCCATATCGGGGCCTTCTTCATTCATTTGTATTGTAATCATTTCCATGTTAAAAAGCTCGCAAATAGCAAAATGCCGGTCATATCCGGGACTCGGGCAAAGAAACTTCACCTTATTCAACCTGCTCCAGGGTTCCGAATTCAGAAGCCCATGATTGTATGCTCTGGCAATAGAATCATACATCATATTCAAACTGGAGTTGCCGCCCGCAATAACCTCATCCGCGGATACACCCAATATTTGGGAAAATATTCTTTTCATCTCCGGCAATCCGTCTAGCCCGCCGTAGTTCCTGCAGTCCATACCGCTTTCTGAAACAAACCCGGAAATATTGTCAAAGATACCTCCGGATAAATCCAGTTGGACGGCAGAAGGCTTTCCTCTTGACATATCAAGTTTCAGGTTCTGCTGTTTATAATAACAAAACTTTTTTTCCATTTCCTTTTCCCGTTCGATTAATTGTTCGGTGCTGAAACCCTCATACATATGCATTTCAATTCCTCCAATATTCTGCATTAATTTATTTGCAAAATTCAAAACGTTAGTCATTCCTTAATATACAATATATCAATAAAATCAAATTTACAATATAATATTATATTTTATTCTATTTTGCAAGTTATAATTTAAATAAATTCATTTTAATTATTATTTCCAAAGGAAGATTTACTAATTACCCGATAGATCCAATCAAATTCAAGCCACCCGGGGCAGCAGATGAAATTCTTATCATTTTTTCATAAAAGAAAGATAGGCGCCTTTAAAAACATTAATGTTTATACATGATGCCATATTAATTTCATATCTATTAATGCAAGTTGAAATATGTAAAACTGCAAATTTTATCTTTCTCTCATTAGCTTCAGCCAAATAATAAAAACATCCAAAAGATATTCCAGCATTGTCTTTTGTTTTATTGCCTTTCCCGTCCGTATAGATGATTCACATAGGATTTTATCCTCCAGATATATTGAAATTGTACCCACGACAGTTTTTTCTTCAATTGGAGCCTGAATTATATCAAAAAGGGATACCTTTGTATACAGTTTTTCGAGCTCTGAATCGGTTAAAGGCATGGTAATGGTTTTTTCCGCATATACCGGAACTGTTTTTTCGTATCCTTTATAGACGGGCAATTCGCCCAGGTATTCACTTTGAACCAGTGTATACAGGTTGAACAGAGAAAAGGTATAGTCTAATATCTTTTTACTGCTTAATGCTCTCTGGCTTCTGCTGTCACAAAAAAGAACCACCGATATAAACCGTCTGTCACCCCTTGTCGCGGAAGTGACAAGACACCTGCCTGCTTTTCCTGTATAGCCGGTTTTAACGCCGTCTGCGCCTTCATAATTTGTAAGCATTTCGTTCGTGTTGGTAAAAAACCGTTTTCCAACTTGAATTGATTTTGTTTTAACTATATCATTAAACATAGGAATATTAAGCGCATAACGGGTTATTAACGCCATGTCATAGGCAGTGGAATAATGTCCCGATCCATCCAGTCCGTGAGGCGTGGTGAAATGGGAGTTTAAAGCCCCTATTTCCTTTGCTTTATCATTCATCATTTTTAAAAACCCATCGACACTGCCTCCTATATGTTCGGCAATCGCAATGGAGGCATCATTCCCTGATGGTAGGAGCAAACCATACATCAATTCTTTGAATGTAAGCTCCTCCCCTGCCGATAAATGCATTGTTGAGCCCCATATTGAAACAGCGTTCGGACTTACTTTTACAATATCGTCCATATTTCCGTTTTCAAGAGCGACAATTGCTGTCATAATTTTGGTAGTACTGGCCATAGGTCTTTTTACATATGCATTTTTTTCGAACAGAACCCTTCCTGAATGAAAATCGACAACAATAGCCGAACGAGCGTTTATCCCTGGTTCGTTTTCATCGAAAACGTCAATGTAAGTATCTTCAAATAATGATGAAGAGGGTGCTTCCTCATTGAAATCATCAGCATAAATAACTGTCAGAAACAAAACCATTGATATAACAACACTCGCAAATATTCTTTTCAAGGTGGTTTCCTCCCGATCCGGTGAGTTTTCATTATTCTACGCAAACATTTTCCTGCCGGGCTTTCAGTCCAATATCAAAAGGAACCGGCATTTTGCACTGAGATACATAAACCAAAATCCGCATATATGGTTAAGCCTCATACAATTACCTTTACCATATATATTGATATTTCATAAAAAATAGTACAACCTTGAAGACCTCTTTAAAATTCTGTTATTCATTTTTAGAATACCGGAGTACGCATTTTTATATATTAATAATGTGAAGGATATCCCAATTTATATATCCCGCGAGGTGTTAAAATGTATATTTTTTCACATGACAATACAATTAGACAAAGAACGGTCAGATACTGGGGTATTCTTGCCGTTGTGCTTGTTCTTGTTTTTATGATTAAAGAGATGATTGTTACGGTGAATCTGCAGTACGAGGAAATATATACCCCTGCAACCGGCTATGTTGGAAAAAACAGTATATACCGGATTTATATCAATCTAAATAATCAGAAAATGTATGTATATAAAAATGAAGAAATATATGAAACCTATAATGTATCAGGAGGAAAAAGCAGTTCTCCTTCACCCACAGGCGAGTGGATAATAACACACAAGGCCGCCTGGGGGGATAATTTTGGCGGAGCCTGGCTGGGCTTAAATGTACCCTGGGGGAAATATGGCATACATGGAACCCGGCATACCTGGGCTATAGGAAGACAGAATATATCCGGAGGATGTATCCGAATGAATAATGAAGACGTAAATGAACTGTATAAGTTTATTCCATGCGGAACAAAGGTAACAATAGTTTTTGAGAACCAGCCTTTCAGAAATCTTAAGGATGGTGATTTTGGCTCTGATGTATATAAGGTTCAGATTGCGTTAAAGAATCTGGGATACTTCCACAACTGGTGCGACGGTAAGTTTGGTAAAGGAACAAAAGAAGCCGTAATGAAATATCAGAAGGCTTCAAAACTGGCTGAAACCGGAATTGTAAATATAAGCACATGGGATAAGCTCATGCATGATTATGAGGATAATTCGCTTGAATAGGAGACGAAACACAGGAGGATGGTTCTTCTGTGCTGCTGCAACACAGAAGAACCATCCTCCTGTGTTCTCCCCTGTGTTCAGATTGCGAGGTCTATATGTTGTATGCTTCCCGCAGTTCCGTTCTCTCTTAAAAATATGCCCGTTCTTTGAATCTTGCCCAGTAACCGGTTGTCGCTGTCCTTGAAATCAAAAGCAGTACTCACATTTCCCAGATATATGGCACCTACCCCCGCCTGCCCAAGGGCAAGCAGCTTGTCATTCCCGTTCTCATCTCTTACCCAAATGGTCAGTTTCTCATAAATGGGATCATTTTCGTCTATCCAGTTGTTGTCATCAGAATCATACTCTGCCAGATCCATAAAACCATTGCCGCTGTCTGGGCCAAAAAGCTCGCTCCCGTTATTGATAATCCCATCGCCGTTTTTATCGAAAGCCAGAAAACCGCTTCCTTCCTTAAGAAAAGATATGATATCTTCGTTTCCGTCACAGTCGATATCAAATATAAATTCCTTCCCTGCAAGCTCCGGTACCCTGCCGTCATAATTAATCACAAGAGGATCCTTCATTAAAGCGTCACCCGCGCGTATACTTATGCTGTTTGACGAATAAAACTCTCTGCTCAAATTAAGTGAACAGGTAAATTCTATTTCTCTTCCATCGGAGGTCCTTACAATCCCATTGGATTTGAACTCCATATTCTGTTTCTCATAGTGATTCTCATTATAATCATACTCAAGGCCCCACCCCTGCCTGGCCTGAATGCTCTGGGCCACAGGTTTTATATGGGGCATTTCGGACCCGGAATTATTTTTAAGCTTGAGTTTGTCTAAAATAAAGAATTTGATTTTCTTGCCTGTGAGGGCCTCTATCATTCTCTGGAGCAGCATAATCTTGTTTTTATCCTCTTCACTGAATTCAAGGATAACTTCATCGCTCTCTTCTACACAGCCATTGCCGCCTATCCCCGACAAAAGCCTGTTCTTTCCTTCCTGGGACAATTCAAGCATATCCCCCTGCAGTAAAGGTATTGATGCTAATACGGCAGGTTTTCCCCTGGAATCAGTCTCCTGGCCGGCTGCCCATATCCTCAGGGATTCCGATTTTCTATTCTCGACATACGAATCTGACTTGCCCGACATGTACACTGCAGAACTGTCAATTTTCATAAAACAAACACCTCCATGTTTATTTGTACGGATATGTACCCTCCCTGGTACATATAATAATTGTTATATAATCATCCCTTATTTTATTATATCGGCAAATAAACAGAGATTCTTATACATCCTGTTCATTAGGACCGCCATTTCAGCCCTTATTATTTTATGGGCTGGTCGGAAGGCGCCTCTGCATATCCGCAGATCAAACCGGATTCAATTTTGTCCCTCTTATGGTGGAAACCGCTCATGTTGACACCTTGAATTTTTTAATGGTAAACTGGTATCAAGAAGTCCGCTCGGAAAGCGCTTTTTGAGAACAATGGTATAATGCACATACTACGAATGCCGGGGATCTCTGTAAAAGCGGAGCACATTTTTATTGTTTTTTCGTTTGTCAGTGGTTGAAAAACTTTACAATGGCATTGTATACGAAGCACAATAACAACTCCATAATTTAATACGGCGTAAACATATAAAATAAGTCAAGGATATTTTACAATATAATTGGGACATAGCAGAAAAAAGATAAAGTTAAATTTTACATAGTAGGAGGATTAGAATGTTACGGCTTGAAGATCTGAAAGGGGTTATTCCCCCCATCATAACACCTGTTGATGCAGATTAAAATGTTGATGAAGAAGGGCTTAAAAAGGTAATTGATTATGTTATTGACAGAGGTGTCCATGGAGTTTTTGTTCTTGGAAGCAACGGTGAATTCTATGCCTTCGATTCAGAAAATCAAAAAAATGCCATGGTTACAACTGTAAGACATGTAAATGGAAGGGTCCCGGTGTATGCAGGAGCAAGCGCAATCACGACAAAGGGGTGCATAAAACTTGCCCATATGGCGGAAGACGCGGGAGCAGACGCATTGACGGTACTAACCCCCATGTTTATTAAACCCAATGATAAGGAGATGTTTAACCATTTTGAGGCCATTGCAAAATCAACAAGCCTGCCGGTTATTTTATACAACAATCCGGATAAGACAACAAACAACATATCCGTACAATTATTGGAGAAATTAGCCTGTATAGACAATATTGTCGGAATAAAAAATACATCTTTTGATTTTGCACAGACAATTGAATATATACGAATTACAAAAAACAATAAAAACTTTAAGGTTTTCAGCGGTTCCGATTATTTCATATATGGTACTCTGGCATATGGCGGAGCCGGGTGCGTAGCAGGAACAGCCAATGTTGCTCCGGCTTTGGTTGTGGATATCTATGAAAAATATATGGCAAAAGATTATTCCGGCGCAATGGAAGCACAGTACAAGCTCATTCCGTTAAGAAACATGTATAACTACGGAAGTTTCCCGGTTGTAATGAAGGATTGCATGAACCTGATGGGTATAAATGCAGGTCATCCGGTGAAGCCAATTGACCATTGCAGTGTAGAAAGGCTTGGGCAGATCAGAAAAATACTGATGGATATGGGTTTGCTTCAAATATAAAAAAAGGAGACGGTTTATATGAAAATAGGTTTTATTGGGCTTGGCATAATGGGTAAGCCCATGGCTAAAAATTTAATCAAGGCAGGATACAAACTGGTGGTAACAGATCTGAACAGGGCTTCGATAGAAGAATTAACAGTTTTGGGAGCGGAAGGCGAAATATCAAGTGCCGATGTAGCTTCTAAATGTGAAATCATCATTACTATGCTTCCCAATTCGCCCCATGTTAAAGAGGTGGTTTTGGGTAAAGAAGGTGTTATAAAAGGAGCGAAAAAAGGAACGGTTGTTATTGATATGAGTTCTATTGCACCCTTAAGCAGCCGAGAAATCTTTGCCACATTATACCGATACGGGATAGATTATCTGGATGCGCCGGTAAGCGGAGGAGAGCCCAAAGCTATTGACGGCACCTTATCCGTTATGGTTGGCGGAAGGAAAGAGGTTTTTGACAAGTATTATGACATTATAAAAACAATGGCGGCTTCTGTGGTTTATGTCGGAGAAAGCGGTGCCGGAAATATTGCCAAATTATGCAATCAGATTGTGGTAGCCGTGAATATAGCGGGGGTTGCGGAGGCTTTAATACTGGCGAAAAAAGCGGAGGTTGACCCGGATCTCGTTTATCAGGCAATAAGGGGCGGCCTGGCCGGAAGTACTGTTATGGATGCTAAGGCTCCCATGATGATGGACCGGAATTATAAACCCGGATTCAAGATTGACCTGCACATGAAGGATTTGAACAATGTGCTTGATACCTCCCATGAAATTGGAGTACCTCTGCCGATAACAGCCCAGCTGATGGAAATTATACAGGCGATCAAACTGGATGGATGCGGTGTGGAAGACCATTCAAGCATTGTTAAATACTATGAGAAATTGGCCAATATACAGCTTACCAGATAAAAGAACGGATTAGGGCTGTCCATATACTAAAGGAGTGAATTGAGGATGGGAATTACCCCGATTATTGTTGATATGCAGGTCATACCGGTAGCAGGCCGTGATAGTATGCTGCTTAATTTAAGCGGCGCCCATGCTCCATATTTCACCCGGAATCTTTTCATAATGAAAGACAGCATTGGCAACACAGGTGCAGGTGAAGTGCCAGGAGGAGAGAAAATCCGCCAAGCCCTTGGAAGAGTCTAAAAAATTTATTATAGGCAAATCAATTGGTAATTATAGAAATATCATGAATATTGCAGGGAAAAAACAGGCGATCTCTGTGGGAAACCGCCTGTAAAGTGGTTATATGTTATTCTGCCGGGACATCAGCAAGGTGTTGAGCTGCTCAAGCAGTCCTCCGCCGCCGGTTAATGATATGCTTCCAATCCTTTCACAAATCTTTTCAAGATACTCCAGTTCCTTCAGCCGGTACAGGGTTTTGTTCTCATCCATCAGCCTGGCGGTATTTAAAAGACTCCGTGTGGATGCGGTTTCCTCCCTCCGCGTAATGACATTGGCCTGAGCCTGTTTTTCAGCCAGTAAAACCGTATTCAGAATGTCTTTGATTTCACCGGGTAGGATAATGTCCTTCACACCCGCATATATGAACTCAATGCCGAGAGAAGCGCTTTTTTCTTTCAACCTGTTTAATACAAAATCGCATACCTACAGATAAAGGATTTTGTTTGTTCGCTTGACCCCAAATCAAGTGCTGTGCAACCAGCATACTACAGGGGAATCGAACCCCGCACATTTCTGTGCTGCCTAACTGGCAATGCCGGCCAACATACCTGAGGAAACCCACCAAAAGCACTGCAGGATTATACCGAAATCCATACATAGGCCGATGATCACCGCATAGTAAATTTTAGTAATGATCCACATGGATGTCAATTGGTTTTATGAATATGACACAGTTTTGCAACTAAATCTTTATATTAATCAATCAATTGTAATATATAATTTAGAATTGAACCTGATGGAATTTATTTCTCTGTTTAGTGGCTAAGCTTCCAATAGTTCCACTAAAGAACTGTCCTCTGCGCATTTGTCGCGTTAACAAGGCTGTTTGCATTTTTATTTGTTATGCGGTAATATAAAGAAGCTGTACTTGATTTTTCTATAATGTATCAAACAACACAGACAGAGATAATGAGGTGTCTATGGATACTTTCACCCTAACCATTTTGTTGATTATTGCTACTACATTTCTTGCCTCCTATATAAGGCGTGTAACGAAGGACAGGTGCCTGAAGAGTTTTGAGGGATATGTTGTCACCCTTGAATTATCCGATAATACCTACCATACTGGAAAGCTGGAGATTGAAAATACCGGACTGGAAATCATTTACCCGGAAAGCATGAATGAAAACGGAATTCTCAAAATGAGTTATATTCTTTATAAAGACGAATTCAACTTTTTAAATGCGATATTGAGATACCATGATCAATTAACAAAAAATGCGCAAAAAAGAAGAAATGCCACCCTTAAAAAAACCTACCACCCCAATCTACTCAGAAGAACAAACAGAAAAATCAACAATTTTATCAAGCTAATAAAAGATTCTCTGATAGAAATCGCCACTACGCTTTCCGGAAGATTGAAGTCTACAAACCCCAACAATATTCTGGCAACGAATGAAAAGTATACAAACAGGCTGAATCAGGAAGTGGTCAATACCATTGATGCGTCCTATGAACCCCTGCTGGAGAAATACGTCGGAAACATTGTTTTTGCTTTGGTAAAGCACCCCGAAACCCCTATCCGGGTAACGGGTGTTCTGAAGGATTACACCCAGAATTATATTGAGCTGCTGGAGGTAACGTACACTGACGGCAGGGTATGTGATGTTGTTTTCCCCCGGAGACTTTGCAGTATAAAGGGTTTAAGCGAAAGCCACAAAAACTATTCCATATTTTCCTCTGATTTTGATATAAAAAGGTACAAGCAGTTTTTCTCCAGAACCAATGTTAAGAAGTCAAAGAAATAGAGACACAAGGAGACACAAGGGGACGGTTCTCCTGTGCTCTATCTTTTTCTCACCAGACCGAATCTTATTCCCGTCAGCCTTGAGATTGATCGTCTTTGATATTGCTGAAAACCCGTTTATCTATATCGTCCATAATTCTTCTTAGACTAACTCCACTTTTTAGAAGTGCTATATGCAAGGCATAAATCCGCTTTAAACCAGTCTTGTTTCGATGCCTTTTTCCTTTATCAACTTGATCTCATCCCTGTTTGCTTCCTGATTGGTAATGAGAACATCCGCATTTTCAATTGAATCAATATATGCAAAGCTTGATCTGCCGATCTTGGTATAATCTGCAACAACTATCGTTTTGTTGACTCTCGAAAGCATTTGCCTGTTTACCTCAGCCTCCATGTGGTGATAAGTGGTCACACCTTCCTCTGTATCTACGCCGTCTACTGATAAAATCAGCTTGTCAGCCTTATATTTCCTCAGTTGGCTTACAGTATCGTCTCCGTAGGTAAACTGGTATTGATGATTGAGATTGCCTCCCAGTAAAATAACATGGATATCGCTGTAATAACCGACCTCCTGAGAAATAGCAATGGAGTTTGTGACGATAGTAAGATTCTTTACACGCTTCAACTCGCAAACTGTAAAAAGCGTGGTGGTTCCCGAATTAATCATAACAGTATCACCATCGGAAATCATTGCAGCACAAGCAACAGCAATTTTCCGCTTCTCAGCTTCATTTGTTTTCATCCTGTCCAGCATGGACATGTTGTAGTAAAACTTGTGCGTACTGACAGCGCCGCCGTGAATCCTTTCCAGCATTCCCCCCGCTTCAAGCTCGGAGAGGTCATTCCGGATCGTAACCTCTGAAATACCGAAAAGCTTGCTCAGCTCAAACACTTTTACTTTGCCGTCCTTATTCAACAGCTCAAGTATTCTCTGTCTTCTTTTATCTATGTCCAGATCCGGAATAACACCATTTGTATCTTCACGACCCATAACCGGCACCTCTTGCCTTTCGATTAAATACTCAAATTTAATTTTAGGCTAACCGGTATGTCCTGTCAACCCAATTTGACCCAGGAGCCTGATCTGTCCGACTCATATGCCTTCTCCATGACATATTGTATATATGCGCCTTCCCTGAAGGACGGGCTTGCCGGTCTTCCCTCATGGACACACGACAGAAAGCTGTACAAGCTGTGAACATGGGATCTGATCCAACCGATGGAAAATTTTGAGCTGGGGAAATCACCCCCTGGCTTTTTAAAGCGCTGTACGCATTCTATCCTTGTATAGCCCTTTATGCCGCCCAGGGGAGCTTCCGGCTGCATATTGTCATAAAACTCAAGCCAGTTCGGGTCCATCAGGTTAAATCTGACTGCTCCCTTGTCACCGTGAATCTCGAACCGCAATTCATCATTCGCTCCGGTCGCAACCTTTGATGCTTCAATTGTTCCGGTGCCTCCATTTTTCATTTTTATTATCATTAATGCCAAATCATCCGCCTCAATATTTACCATATTTCCGTTTCTATCAGGCCTTTGTTTATATATTACTTCAGTCCTGGCAAATACATCTGAATACTCACCGAGAAGATAATACAAAATATCAAGCACATGAGAGCCAAGGTCAAATAGCACTCCTCCGCCGCCGAATTTTTTATCCTGCTTCCAGCCTATCGGCTTATTGGGGTCAACAGAGCCGGAATGGAGGTAGCATGCTCTGAAAGACATGATCCTTCCGATCCTTCCTTCCTCAATAAGCTCTCTGGCCCTCATTGTTGCGGGAAAAAATCTGTACTGCAAGGCCATTTGAGTTACAGCATCGTATTGATCCAATATGCCCGTTATTTCTCTGGTCTCTTCAAAGCTTGCAGCCAAAGGTTTATCGCAATAGACGTTTTTGCCGGCTTTTAACGCATTAAGAACGGCTTCCTTATGGTATATGTTCGGTGTGCAAACATCAATAACATTAATATCGTTCCTACCGAAAATGTCATCGGGGTTATCCGTGGCAAATTCGAAATCCAGGTTCTCTTTTGCCTTTAATGCCACATCAAGTATTGAATCGCATATACCTACCATCTTTATTTTAAATGGAAGGTTTCCATAATAGAGAGGTATTGTCTTGTAACCATAGGTATGTGTTTTCCCCATAAAACCAAAACCGATTATTCCAACTCTGATTTCATCCATACATTCATTCTCCCTGCTTAAAATATAACTTGTTTTACAGCCGCTCAACACTAATATCCGTATTGTTTTTCCACCTCGGTGACCGCTTCTTCGATTATATCGAGGCCTTTTATTGCCAGGTCGTCTTCCATGATAATCGGAGGCGAAAGCCTAAGTATATACCCTGCCGGTACCCATGCAAGTCCTTTGGAGAATACTTTTTGATAAACAAGCTTTCCGGCATCCTCAAACGGCTCCTTACTCACCTTTTCCTTTACCAGCTCCATTGCGAGCAGGCAGCCCTTACCTCTGACATCGCCGATTATCTTGTGATCTTCTTTCATCTTGTTCATCCTCTTTAAGAAAACATCTCCAAGATGCGCAGATCTTTCACAAAGCTTTTCCTTTTCAATAACCTCTATCGAAGCAAGTGCCGCGGCACAAGCCATTGGATTGCCTCCATAACTCGAAGACGCGGATATCTTTTCTATTGCATCCTTGTACTTATCGCTTACGCACATAGCCGTAACCGGGAATCCGTTTCCAAAGCCTTTTCCAAGCGTAGTAATATCCGGCGTGGTATTCCAGTGCTCCATAGCAAACATTTTTCCCGTTCTTCCCATACATGTTAATACTTCATCAGCCATCAGCAAAGCGTTGTTTTTGTCACAGATCTTCCTCAGCTTTGGAATAAAATCGTCAGGAGGAACCACTGATCCTCCCCATCCCTGTATGGGTTCCAGTACGATTGCAGCCAATTGGCCCGATGTCTCATTTTTAATAACTGATTCAAGGAAATCCGCACAGTAGCAATTACATTCTGGATGCTTCATTTTGAAAGGACATCTGTAACAGTTGGGGCGTGGGGCCAAAAAGAAACCCGGCGCTCTCACACCCTGTGATTTGTCAACTCCGGCACAACTCACAGAACCCATGGTCTTCCCATGGAAATCCCTCCAGAAGGATATGAACTCAATTTTATTAGAAGCCGCCCTTGCACAGCGCAGGCCGGCTTCCACCGCGGTAGTTCCGGAATCATAAAACTGGATTCCGTTCAGATCTCCCATAGTAATCGAAGTAAGCTTTTCAAGCAGTTTCATTTTTATTTCGGTTGTGAAATCGTGACAATTCATAAGCTTTTTTGCGTATGTGGCTACAGCTTCACTTATTTTTGGATGGCAATGTCCAAGCCCCGTTACATATATACCCGAAGAAAAATCGATAAAAGTGTTTCCGTCAACATCGGTAAGCGTGCACCCTTTACCCGATTCAAAAGCCACCGGAAATAGTGTTACCTGGCTTGAATATCCTTTCATGTACTTCGCTGCTCTGGAATGATATTCCCTTGATTTCGGTCCCGGAAGTTCCGTTTTAATGACAGGCATAGCTTTTGCATCAACCTTTGCCCAATTAACGTCATACATTTTAACCCCTCCATTTAATAAATAATCACTTTTGATATATCCCGATTTAATTTTTGTATAACTTTCATATTTATTATATATTTATTTCGAATTATTTGTCAATACCTTATTTATTTATTATGTTTTTTTAGTTTATACATAAACCAGAAGCTTTCGACTACCCATGAAAGAAAATAGGGAAAAAACATCGAAGCCGTAATGAAATATCAGAAGGATTCAAAACTGGCTGAAACCGGAATTGTAAATATAAGCACATGGGATAAGCTCATGCATGATTATGAGGATAATTCACTTGAATAGGTGTTACAAATAACTCAAAGCTTTTGCTTTTCTTTATCTGCCGGGTCATGCTGAGGAGAAAGATTAGAAGGGGTAATATGTTTTTTTATGTTCTCAATTGCTTTGTGAATACTGTCATCATTTTTTATTTGAAGGTCGCAGGTGCTTAAATATAAAGGATATCTCTCTTCGTAAATTTCTATGAGCTTTTCTTTTCTGTCCGCAATAAGTGGCCTTTCCGATATGTCGATATCTGAAAGTATTTTCTTGATGGAACGGTCAATAAAGAATATGATGCTGTTTCTTTTTAACGCGGATATATTCTCTTCTCTCTTTACAACGCCTCCGCCTGTTGCGACAACTAGTCCCTTCATTTCACAAACCTCAAGAACGGCCTGGCTTTCAATGTCTCGAAAGTGTTTTTCCCCATGCTTAAACAGCTCTTTAATGCTACCCCATTTATTCTCAACATATTGATCCAAATCCAGAAAATCCATTTTCAGCTCTTTTGCTAGTTCCCGGCCAATGGTTGTTTTCCCGCAGCCCATTATTCCGGTCAGAATAATATTTTTTTCTTTCATGTTTATAACGGCT
>CAZSVI010000094.1:0-15139 GCA_964610205.1 uncultured Oscillospiraceae bacterium | reverse complement strand
CTTTGGAGGTTTTCAGAGAATTTACACCGAATCTGGTTGTTCTGGACATTATGCTGCCGGGTATGGACGGATGGCAGGTTTTAAGGGAAATCCGGAAATTCAGCAGCATACCTATTATCATGCTTTCCGCGAGGGATGAAACTTTTGACAAGGTATTAGGCCTGGAATTGGGCGCCGATGACTATGTGGTAAAACCTTTTGAGCCTAAGGAGCTGATAGCAAGAATTAAAGCGGTATTACGGCGGTATGAGCGACAGGATTCTGATCAGGAACAGCTAATATTTCCGGGTCTTGTTATTAGTAAGTCAAATTATACAATACGTATTCAGGGGAAGGAAATGGAGATTCCTCCAAAGGAACTGGAACTGCTTTTCTTTTTGGCTTCCAGTCCCAATAAGGTTTTTACCAGAGAGCAATTGCTGGAAAATGTTTGGGGATTTGATTTTTATGGTGATACCCGTACGGTGGATGTACATGTGAAACGCCTCAGGGAAAAGCTTGAACCCCCGGATCCGCATTGGCAGCTTAAAACAGTCTGGGGAGTGGGCTATAAGTTTGAGGTGAGATAATGATCCGTACAATCTTCCACAAAATGCTGATTATATTTATTGTGGTATTGTTGGTTTGCTTTACACTTACGGCCGTTATCTTCAATATTGCGGTAAACCGCTACCTGGTGAGTCAGCGTACCGAGGTTTTGGATGTTTATGGAGAGAGGATTGTTACCGCTCTGGAAGTTCTGCTGGACAACAGGTTTGATCCTACATCCTCCGTTATATTTCAGAGTTTATTGGAGGCGGTTGCAAATAATACATCCTCTTTAATCTGGATAGCGGATGATTCAGGGAATCTTCTGATTTATTCATCCATTCCAAGACAGTTTGCCGGTAAGTTACAAGTAAATAAAGACTTATATCAATTAACCGATCCAAAACAATATATAACAAACGAAACACCAGGCCCAAAGCATGAAGTTGGAACCTTTTGCGGGCTGTTTGACGAAACCGGCATGCAGTGGCTTACCGTTAAGATACCTTTTTCATTTCAGGACATTATCATCAACAACCGTATTTTTAAAGGTAATGTTATAATGCATACCCCCATCCCGGAAATTCAAAAAACCGGTACAACCATTATAAATCTGTTTCTCCCCGCTATCTTTCTTGCCCTTCTTATTTCATTCGTATTGGTATATATTTTATCAAAAAGGATAACCAATCCTTTGAAACAAATGACACTGGCAGCCAGAAAGATTTCATCGGGTGACTGGCAGAATAAACTTGCTTTTTCCGGTAATGATGAAGTTGCCGTATTGGCTGAAAGTTTTAATCATATGATTGAAACCTTGGAGAACCTGGAAAAAATGCGAAGAGATTTCGTTGCTAATATATCCCATGAATTAAGAACACCTATGACATCGATTAACGGATTTATAGAGGGTATACTCGACGGGACGATACCTGAAGAAAAGCAACAGGAATACCTGAATATTGTAAAAGAAGAAGTGAAACGGCTGCAGCGGTTGGTAACGGATATGCTCGACATAGCAAGAATGGAAGCCGGTGAATCCGGAATGAGTATATCGGCTTTTGACATATGTGAGTTGGTGCGTATCAGTGTAATACAATTGCAGCAGCCTTTGGAAGAGAAGAACATTAATTTCAGGGCAAATTTCGATAAAGAGAGTATATACATTAAAGCTGACAGGGACGCGATTCATAGGGTTGTTATCAATCTTTTGCATAACGCGGTAAAATTTACTCCTAAAGAGGGTAATATATCTGTAACTGTTCATACGGTAAAGGGAAAAGCTGAAATTACAATATCCGATTCGGGTGAGGGAATTCCCGAAGAAGATCTTCCTTATGTTTTTGACCGGTTCCATAAGGCAGACAAATCCAGAAGTAAAGATAAAGCCGGAGTTGGTTTGGGCCTTTATATAGTAAAAAATATTATCAATTCCCATAATGAGGAAATATTTGTTCAAAGCGGAAGAGGGAAGGGAACCATATTTACATTTCAAATGCCGTTGTATGAAGGATAATACAATCGGGTTATAATTCTGTATATAAGTTCGTATTCAATTCACAAATTATTCATACTGATGTAAAAAATTGTGGGTAAAATATAGTTATGATAATGAATAAGAATAAGAAAATAATGATTATAGCCCATTGATTCTTATCTATGCTTGTTATTATCAATGGAGAGGAGAGATTTATATGGATGAATTAAACAAATATGGGAAGAACGATTCAAACAGTACTTATTATCAAGGACATACCGGGAAACAGCAGGAGTATTCCCTGAACAACAAACAGTATACCGGTAAATATTTTCAGGAGCCCAGCCCTTATTACAGTTATTACAATACCCAGAGGCAAAATGGATATGACGACTTGAAAACATCCTCTTTTTACTCTGAGCGCTATGAAAAACCCCATAAGGGAAAATTGAGGGAAATGATATTGCCGCTTCTGATTGTAGCGCTTTTAAGTTCAGTTATCGGCGGCGCGTTGGTAGGCGCGTGGTTCCAGTTCGGAGCTCCGGCTATCGAAGACAATACCCGTTTTGCGGACAATAATCCGAATACCCAGGTTCAACAGGTCAAACAAATTGAAATTATCGACAGTACTGATTCTCCGGTAACGGCTGTTGCCGAAAAAGTAAGCCCATCTATCGTAGGAATTCAGGTTAATTATCAAGCACAGGATTTTTTCTTTGGCATTCAGCAAGGGAGTGGTTCCGGTTCCGGTATCATAATACGCAGCGACGGATACATTCTTACCAATAATCATGTTATTGAGTCGGCACTGGACAGTGGAAATAAAATTGCAAGAGGTGCGTCTATCCAGGTGATTCTTCCAAATCAAAAGGAGGAATATTATGATGCTGCGGTTGTTGGAAGAGACTCAAAAACCGATTTAGCCATAATAAAGATTGATTTGACTGATCTTCCCACTGCAGATCTTGGAGACTCTGATGATCTGAAGATTGGTGAATTGGCGGTTGCCATTGGAAATCCGGCAGGGCTTGAATTTATGGGTTCGGTTACAGCAGGAGTTATCAGTGGACTAAACCGTACAATTCAAGTGGATGAAACTCAGGTTATGAAGGTTATTCAGACTGATGCCGCTATAAACCCGGGTAACAGCGGGGGAGCATTGGTGAATTCCCGTGGTGAGGTTATAGGTGTGAATGCCTTAAGAATCAGCGGCTCGGATTATGAAGGTTTGGGTTTTGCTATTCCAATCAATGTAGCAAAAGAGGTTGCTGAGAACCTGATATCCGACGGGTATGTGAAAGGACGTCCCAAGCTTGGAGTTTACTTTGATCCGCGCTTTACCGAGGAGATGGCTGAGGAAAACGGTGTGCCGATGGGGTTTCTGGTTTACGATGTAGAACCCTTAAGCGCCGCGTATAATGCCGGTATCAAAGCCAGGGATATCATTACCGAATTTAACGGAGTCAGAGTAAAAAACTTCAGTGAACTGGAAGAGGAAAAGAACAAGTTCAAGGCAGGAGAAGTTGTTACTATAAAGCTTTACCGTATTAACAGTTCTGATGTAACAAAAGGAGAGTATATTACATTAGAGGTAACCTTGGGAGAAGATAAAGGATAGAAAAATTTTCATAAAAAGACGGGATATTAAGAGTATCCCGATAATAATAGACAGGACTGGTGACTTCGGATTTACGAAGGCGCCGGTCTTTTTATTTTCTAAATTTTTCTTTCAGACTTTTCAAAAGTAGTTCTTCTATGTATAATATGTATGTCTGCTTTATATATGCTGAACATTTTGCAATACTTTGCATAAATAACGAGGAAACAGGATGAGCCCCGCCCCACCGGCGGGTACCGATTACCTTAATCAGGCGGTGAGCATATCTCCCGCCTCGGTATAACAACCTTGGAGCAAAGCTCCAAGAACGTTGTTACGGTGTGTTGCGATTGCTTCCGTTGTTATAAAAACAACACTTGTTTGTTAACCGGAAATAGATACTTATATAGCTATGAAAACCAGGTAAAAGGTTTATACCGATAATGTATGGAAAAGAGGAAAAATAATGGCTGTAAGAAGAATATATGTGGAAAAGAAGCCCGGATTTGATATACAAGGGGAAAAATTGCAGTGGGAAATTAATGAAAACCTTGGGATAAAAGGGGTAGAGAAAGTAAGGATAATAAACCGCTATGATGTGGAGGACATTTTGGAAGAAGACTATGAAAAAGCCAAAACGTCCATATTTTCCGAACCCCCTGTAGACATGGTAAATGAAGAGGAACTTCCTGTACGGAGTGATGAACGTGTTATTGCCATTGAATTATTGCCGGGCCAATATGATCAAAGGGCCGACAGCTGCGCCCAGTGTATCCAGCTATTGTCCGGAACCGAACGTCCGGAGATTCGTGTCGCGACAATAATCGCTCTTTCAGGGACAATTCGTCTTGATGAATTCGATAAAATAAAAAGCTTTTGTATCAATCCGGTAGACAGCCGTGAAGCAGCTTTGGAAAAGCCAAAAACACTGCACACGGATTATTCTGTACCTGAAAATGTTGAAATAGTTCATGGGTTTACTGTTCTGGATGAAAAAGGTATTGAAGAAATATTGAAGAAATACGGATTTGCCATGTCATTGGAAGATCTTGTATTTTGCCGTGACTACTTTAAAAGTAAAGAAAGACGCAACCCGACGGTAACAGAGCTTCGGATGATTGACACATATTGGTCCGATCACTGCCGGCACACTACATTTTTAACAGGCATTGAAGGGGTTTCCTTTCATGAAGGACCTGTTTCCGCTAAAATTTGCAAGGTGTACAAGTTATACCTTGAAACCCGTAAAAAAGTATATGGTGAGCAAAAAAAGGAAATTTGCCTGATGGATATCGCTACACTGGCAATGAAGGAACTAAAACGGACAGGTTATTTAAACGATCTTGATGAATCCGAAGAGATTAACGCATGCAGTATTATTATCAATGCGGATATTAATGGGGAAACAGAGCACTGGCTTATTATGTTCAAAAACGAAACCCATAATCATCCTACTGAAATAGAACCATTCGGCGGCGCTGCCACCTGTCTCGGCGGTGCTATCCGGGATCCGCTGTCAGGAAGATCATATGTATATCAGGCAATGAGGGTAACGGGCAGTGGGGATCCCCGAACGCCCATTTCCGAAACCCTTCCGGGTAAGCTTCCACAACGTGTAATTACAACAGCAGCAGCGCATGGCTACAGTTCATATGGTAACCAGATAGGGCTTGCAACGGGACAGGTTCAGGAAATATATCATGAGGATTATGTCGCTAAAAGAATGGAAATCGGCGCTGTGATCGGGGCTGCGCCCAAGGCTGATGTTATACGGAAAAGACCGGTCCGGGGAGATTTGATTATTCTCCTTGGCGGCAGAACAGGAAGAGACGGTTGCGGAGGGGCTACCGGTTCTTCAAAAGAACATACGGAAGAGTCTTTAGCTGCCTGTGGAGCCGAAGTGCAGAAAGGAAACCCGCCAACCGAAAGAAAGATACAACGTTTGTTCCGAAAGCCCGAAGTCAGCAGACTAATAAAAAAATGCAATGATTTTGGCGCCGGTGGGGTTTCGGTTGCTGTTGGAGAATTGGCCGAAGGCCTGGAAATTGATCTTGACGCGATACCCAAAAAGTATCAGGGGTTGGATGGAACAGAACTTGCCATATCGGAATCCCAGGAAAGAATGGCGGTTGTGGTGGCAAAATCCGATGTGGAAAAATTTATTGAAATGGCCCAAATGGAAAATCTTGAGGCTACAGTTGTAGCCAGAGTAACCGCAAAAAAGCGTTTGATTATGAAATGGCGCGGAAAGGAAATTGTAAATATAAGCAGAAACTTCTTAAATTCAAACGGTGTACGCCAGGTAACCCGTGTTGAAGTAGTTGAGCCGGATTTAAATGAAAACGTTAATGAGGGCAGAAATTGCGGGTTTATAAAGACACACTGGATTAATAATCTTAAGCAGTTAAATGTCTGCAGTAAGAAGGGTCTTGTTGAAAGGTTCGACAGTACAATAGGGGCCGGTACGGTTCTTATGCCTTTTGGGGGAAAGAACCAGTCAACGCCTGCTGAAGGGATGGCCGCGAAAATACCGGTATTAAGAGGCGATACTACAACCGGAACATTAATGTCGTTCGGTTTTGATCCCTATATATCAAAAAGAAGCCCCTTCCATGGAGCGGTAAATGCCGTAGTTGAGTCAGTGGCCAAAATTGTGGCAATGGGAGGCAATTACAAAAACATCAGGTTGACTTTACAGGAGTATTTTGAAAAACCGGGCAATGATCCCGCGAAATGGGGCAAACCCTTTTGCGCTTTGATGGGAGCATTCTACGCGCAGATGAATTTGAAGATACCCGCTATCGGTGGTAAGGATAGTATGTCCGGAACCTTTAAAGAATTGAATGTTCCGCCTACATTGGTTTCATTTGCAGTATGTACTGCTAATGTAAAGAAGGTTCTGTCTCCCGAGTTTAAAAAGGCCGGCAGCTTTGTCGCATTGGTTGAGATAAAAAGAGATTCTCTTGGATTACCGGATTTAGAGCATCTAAAGGAAACATACACAAAAATTCATGAATTTATTCTTAAGGGCAGAGTATTATCCGCATTTTCAATTAAATCCGGGGGTATTGCCGAGGCAATAAGTAAAATGTCTTTTGGTAACGATATAGGTTTCCGGTTGACAGTAGATGTGGAAACCATTGACTGGTTTACAACAAAGTATGGCGATTTGGTACTGGAAATATCACAAACGTATAATCCGGAAGAACTCCCGAAGGAATTGAATGTTCAAATACTGGGTTTGACAACAGATGAACCGTTAATTGCAATAGGAGATAACCGGATGGCAATCAATGAATTGAAATCCGCATGGGAAAGACCATTGGAGAATATTTTCCCAACCCGTATCCATGAAAAGAGATCGGATCCCATGCAGGTGTATTTTGATAAAATTATTCCCATCCGGCACAGCGAGATTTTTTCAAAGCCCCGTGCCTTTATACCCGTATTTCCCGGAACAAATTGTGAGTATGATACGGCTGCCGCGATTGAAAAAGCAGGAGCAGCAGCTGATGTTTTTGTAATGAGAAATATGACGCCTTTTGATATTGAAACTTCGGTCAGGATTATGCGTAATAAAATTGATCAAAGCCAGATGATTATAATTCCCGGCGGCTTCAGTGCAGGTGATGAACCCGAAGGCTCGGGAAAGTTTATCGCTACGGTATTCCGGAATCCATACCTTGCAGATGCGGTTATGCGGTTGGTAAAACAGCGTGACGGCCTTATACTTGGGATATGTAACGGTTTTCAGGCACTTATAAAACTAGGGTTGCTGCCATACGGCGAAATCCGGGAGCTTGAAAATGGAAGCCCTACTTTAACCTTTAATACCATAGGGAGACATGTATCAAGTCTGGTTCAAACAAAGGTGGTATCTTCCCTGTCCCCATGGCTTGAGAAAACAGTACCCGGCGAAGTTCATACGATTGCGGTATCCCACGGCGAGGGCCGTTTTGCGGCAAATGATGAAATAATTAAATATCTGTCGGAAAATGGTCAGATTGCCACCCAATATGTTGATTTTGACGGTAGAGCCACTTATGATATCCGGTTTAATCCAAACGGTTCCGAGCATGCCATAGAGGGGATTACAAGCAGGGATGGAAGAATTTTTGGTAAAATGGGGCATAATGAACGGTATACCGCAAATACATTTATAAATGTGCCGGGCCAGAAGGATCAAAAGCTGTTTGAGGCCGGTGTGGAATATTTTAAATAGCTTGGCAGGCGTAGGATTAATTATGAAAATGATAATGGTGTTTATTGATGGTCTGGGCATAGGTTCGGATAATGCTTCAAACCCGTTTATGGCAGCCGATATACCATACTGGCATACCCTTGTTGATAATTTTGGTTATTTACCGGCAGATGCTCAATTGGGAGTTGCTGGTCTGCCACAGAGTGCCACGGGGCAGACCAGCATATACACCGGAGAAAACGCGCCGAAGGCTATGGGGAGGCATTTCAGTACACGACCCACCGATACCCTTGTTCGGCTTATTGAACAGAAAAATATCTTTACAGCTTTACAAAAAAGGGGATATACCGTTACCTTTGCCAACATTTATACCGAAGAATATCTGGAACAGATGAAGAAAAAGCCGAAATGCATCTTTAAGCCCTCGGTTACCACATTAATGAATATGACGGCAGGCATTCCTTTCAGGGTTATTGAAGACTACCGGAAAGGCTGCGGCGTTTATCATGATATTACCGGAGAAGCACTGCGTGAAAGAGGATACGATGTACCGGTGATATCTGCGGAGGCTGCGGCGGAAAATCTCTTCAGAATAAGCAGATCTTGTGATTTTACTTTATTTGAATTCTTTGTATCTGATTTGGCAGGCCATAGCAAGGCTATGGGGAAGGCTGTTGAAATTTTGGAACGGATGGACAGGTTTATTGGGCATCTGCTGCAAATGATGAACCTAAATGAAGAGGTATTGGTAATTGTAAGTGATCACGGAAATATAGAGGATCTTTCAATTTCAACACATACGATGAATCCGGTACCTGTTTTCTTTGTCACCCGGATAGAAGAAGCAAGGAAGGTTAAGATTCTGGATATAACGGATATTTTTTCCTCCGTACTGCAATTTTTTCCGGAAATAGATAAATAATTATCACCATTAATGGTTTTGTGAAAGGACTAAAGTATATGAAAAATATAAAACTTGTTGCACGGTATGACGGAACAAGGTATAGCGGATGGCAGAGACAGGAAGATTCCGATAAAACCATCCAGGGCAAACTTGAGCAGGTTTTAAGGCGCATGACGGGAGAAGAAACAGAAGTAACGGGTTCAGGAAGAACCGATGCGGGTGTTCATGCCCTTCACCAGGTCGCGAATTTTAAAACAGCTGATACGCGCTCCCCGGAAGAGATGAAAGCATATATAAATTGTTATCTTCCCGAGGATATTGCCATAACGGAAGCAGTCGAGGTTCCGCTGCGTTTCCATTCGAGGCTTAATGCGATATCGAAGACATATATGTACCGGATATGGAATGCTCCATACCATGATCCGTTTTTGCGCAAATACAGCCTCCATATTCCGCAGCCGCGTTTGAAGGTTAAGGCCATGAGAAGAGCGGTGGAATATTTGATTGGTGAGCATGATTTTACAAGCTTCAAAACTTCGGTATCAAAAAACAAATCTGCTGTAAGGACCATTTATGACATACGGTTTGAGAAAAATGACGATACGCTGGAAATATATATTAGAGGTGACGGTTTTTTATATAACATGATAAGAATTATTACGGGAACGCTTTTAGAAGTAGGCATGGGCAAATTGGCCCATGAAGATATAGCCGGTATTCTGGATAGCCTTGATCGTTCAAAAGCAGGCCCTACCGTTCCGCCTCATGGTTTATTTCTGATTGATGTAAAATATCCGGATGAGGCATTGAATATATAATTCGGGTCGGCTCCGTATAATTTTATAAACTAAAGCAGATAATATCAGCGAATTTATTTGAAAGGTGATGGAAATGGAAGAGCATCAGAATGTAAAAATAACTTCATATGATAGATTGTTAAGGGCATGGGAAAACTCCATGGAGCTAACCAGGGATTTTGAGGTATATTCGAAAAGAGTTGATGATAACGAACTAAAAGATGTTTTTAAGAAATTTGCCGAAGAAGAAGGTATGCATGCGTCCAAATTCAGAGAATTGCTTTTAAGGCGTCAGAATGAAAAGCTCCAATAAATATATCCTTTAATGTGCATATCAGTATGGTATACGGTATGGTTCACCGATATCCTGTTATGCAAAAAACATAGAATGAAGACAGATTTTAATCTGTCTTTTTGTTCAGGGTTATTTTGATATCATCCTCATTAACCCAGATCAGAATTTCAACCGGATAATCCTTTATATTTTTAAATTTTAAATCCTTTGAACCATACACAACCGTAGCGTCTTTCCCTTCGGGGACATAAGGCACCGCTTTTGAGTGACGGTGGCGTTCCACTATTTTCATATCGGCTGAGAGTGCGGCATTATAGAGTGTGCTGCTTATTTGACAAATACCGCCCCCGGTTCCTGTATCCTTTTTCCCCTGTACCATAATAGGAGCCTCTTCATATCCTTTTTCTTCGGTTCTTCTTCCCAGTGTTTCATTAAAAGAAAAAATTTCTCCCGGTTCCAAAACCGTATGGTTTAAATCCTCAGCCGCCGTACTTATATTAGATATCCGGTTTTCATTCTTATCATACAGGTTTGTAGTATAACTGCCGATTTGATTATTATTTACCGGTGTTGGAATTGGAGTAGGAGCAGGAGAAGCTTGAACATTCTCAGGAGTGTTAAGCTCGTAATTCTCCTGTCTGTTTCCGGGGCATCCTGAAAAAAAGGTAAGTATAAAAATGTAAAAAATAATTTTGTTTAATCTTTTCATCATTAAATTTATCACCTCCAGCTTTAAATATTTTCTGCGTATTGTCTTGAAATCATACAAAACATATATTTGTTCGGTATATATAATGTGGAAAACGGCTATAATTGAAAAAGGTCATTGAAAAAAATTGTTGTATAGGCTAGTAAAAGGCTTGTAAAAAAACAGCAAAGGTGTTATATTAAATAAGTTAGTCACTATAATACTTGTATGGATATATTTTTTCGGCATTACTCTCCTTAGTTTGTTAAGGTACTATGTCAAAGAGTTTTATCCAAAATAAATTAAGGAGGTATTTAGATATGGCGGACAAAACTATTATTTGCAAAGATTGCAACACAGAATTCATTTTTACCGAAGGGGAACAGGCTTTTTATCAGGAAAAAGGTTTTGAAAATGAGCCACAGAGATGCCCGGACTGCAGGCGAGCAAGAAAACAGCAAAGGAACAGCAACCGTAGCTACAGCAATAATAGCAGGTGGTAAAAAAATGGAGAGCTTCGGCTCTCTTTTAATTTGCGTTATAACAACGTAAGCAATTGCTTCCGTTATTATAAAAGTTATAGAATTAAAAAACACATTCGTTCATATAGTAATTAATATAATAATTACAGTAGGCGAGAGGAAACGTATGTTCATTGTTTTCCGCTTTAAGCGTCTTATCGTTGTTTCATTTTTGCTTCTCGTAATAATCTGTTTTCTTTTGGTATGTTTTCAGAATGAAGATAAACTTTTATTCATGTGGGACAATATACCCGTCAATAATGAGGTTAATGAGGCGTTCACTCCTGTAATAGAAAGAACTCTGTCCATCCGAAATAATGCTATGCTTGAAAATAACCTTGAAGCGATTAAACCATTATATAATACAAGTACAAAACTTGGGGTCTGGGCATATGAACATGAACTAAAAAAAATAAAATACCTGCATAATTGGGCAGATAAACAGGGAGTACATTTTAAAGAAATATATACTGTTTTTAAAATCCGCTGGGTTAAGGAGCAAAAGCACAAGGTAACCATCAATTTTTCAGCCATAACGGACTACAGCTATGAATACGACAATCTCCCGGACAGCATTAATCGCATGAGGATTGCTTCATATCACATAGTTGATCTGGTTGGAGGCTCAGATGATTGGGAAATATCAAAGGAATGGTATACCGATCCATTTGCCGATTCATTAAATCTGGATAATCTTAAAACGGAGGACAACAATCTTTTTATTACATCACAAAGTCCCAGAGATTTTACCAATTTGAACGAGAGGCGTGCAGATGCAGTTGAATATGCCGACCATTATTGTGGGGCAAGTGATCATGATGAGTATTTCTTTCAATATAATAAAGCATACAAAAACTACAACGGTTTGGGAGGAGACTGTGCGAATTTTGCTTCTCAGGTGCTCCATGAGGGGGGTAAATTCAGAAAAACCGGATCCTGGAGTTACGAAAAGGATGGGAGCCGTGCATGGGTTAACGCACAGGCTTTGAAGGATTACTTAATATACAGCGGAAGGGGATCGCTTATTGTTCACGGAACATATGATAAAGTCCTGAAACTTTCATATAAACTGTTGCCGGGAGATATTGTAGCTTATGAAAAGAAAGGCAAAGTTGTTCACGTCTCAGTTGTGACAGGAGCGGATTCCAGAGGTTATTCCCTTGTAAACTGTCATAATACCGATCGTTTCAAAGTGCCTTGGGATCTTGGCTGGAGTGACAAGGGCATTAAGTTCTGGTTTATTCGTGTGAATTATTAAACGGGGGCACTGGTGACGGCAGTTGTGACGCGGAAAGCATAGCAAAGGCGGGCTCACCCACGGATCTGGAATCGGAAGACGGTGTCTGTGGTCTTAGCTCTTCTATATTGTTTATGTATGGTTTTGTCTTTTTTAGGCATACTAAACCTCAGGAGAGTTGCTATTATGAATGAAATAAAGGAATTAATACAAGATATAGAATATTTACGCAATAATCTTCATGAGCTTATCGACCAGGAAAATAAAAACTTGCAGGATCCGGAAGTTATTGCTGCCAGTCAGGTTCTGAACGCTGCGATTGTAAAGTATAATAAGATTATACAAAATAAAACAAAATAAGTAAACTTAGGTTGCTTTTGTTTCGAGAATCTGGTACGTCTCTTTTTGTTCTTTCGTTGTATAAAGAACTTCTTTTTGCTCTTTATTTATAGCAATAATATTGAAACAACAGAAATTTAAAAAAAATAAACCTTTGGAATTGATAGTCTTAAAAAGGAAACATCTATTTCAGCTGCAATCCGACTCAAACGGAATAACCATTGATATGTATGAATAGTTCCTCTATAATAGAAACATATTCAAAAGTTGAAAGGCAGAATATACATGAATAAGCCATTAACCCTTGCCCTGGTTCAAATGAAGGTGGAAAAAAATAAAGAAGAAAATCTGATTAAAGCGCTAGCCTTCATTGAACAGGCTGCAGCGGGCGGTGCCGAATTAGTTGTTTTACCTGAAATGTTTCTCTGCCCATATCATCATGAGGCTTTTCGGAAATTCGCCGAACCCCTCGAAGGCAGCATGGCTTTATTGAAAATCAGTGAATTGGCGAAACAATACGGTATTTATGTCTTTGCAGGCTCTATACCGGAGCTGGAAGACCGGCATATTTACAATACATGCCCTATTCTTGATCCAAACGGAAACTTGATTGCGAAACACAGAAAACTACACCTTTTCGACATTGACGTACCGGGTGAGATGGTTTTTAAAGAGTCCGACACGTTAACAGCAGGGAATCAATTTACAATGATAAACACTCCGTATGGCAAAATCGGAGCAGGCATTTGTTTCGACATTCGTTTCCCCGAAATGCACCGTATTATGGCTTTGGAAGGTGTTTTCCTTCTGGTAGTACCGGCAGCCTTTAACATGGTAACAGGCCCGGCGCACTGGGATGTTTTGTTCAGGGCACGGGCAATCGATAATCAGATATATGTTGCCGCAGCCTCGCCTGCCCGTGATCCTTCCGCAGGTTATGTTGCTTATGGACATTCCATGGTTATCAATCCATGGGGAGAAATTATTGCAGATGCCGGTGAAAATGAGAAGATTTTATATGCTCGATTCAAGCCCGAAGAATATAGCCGCTTTAAAACGCGCCTTCCGCTGTTACAGGGGAGAAGAACCGATATATACAGACTCGGGAGACTAGATTAACGCATAGAAGCTTTGTCTAAAATGTTATAACAACGCTTTATCAAATTTTGGCAAGCAACTTCTTTTACGTCTCTGAAAATCATGTTAATATCTATATGTTACATAGACATGTATTTTTACGCTTTTATTGGAAATACCGCTTAGCTGTTATCCAGTAGCAGCTATTACTATTTGCATGAATCCGAAAAAACATCTTCATGATCCAGAAAGTTGTCCGTCTGTTCCAATAAATACGGACAATACAGCCTCTTCTGTAATTGCTTGCAGTGTTTTTAAACCTTTTTCCTGAAGCGCATACAGAAATGTTGATGCATTATACGATTCAACGTATATGGTGGTGTCTTTTTTACCCCGCTTCTTTTCAATAGCGCAATAATAATCAATGACCGTTTTAAATTCATCCGAAAGGATATAATACTTGGCGCGTTTTACTATTTTTTGCCGTCTCCGTCTGTCTGGACACTGTCCGTATACATCGAAATGCTCGATTAATCCCAAAAATGTTCGTTCGCATAGAACGTTTTAAACTTCTCTGTTTCTTAAAAATCGGTGGTTGCAGGTAGCTATTCCTATAAATGCTCATTCAGCGATTGTAAATGCTGAAAACAATGTGAATGTGTCATAGTCGCCAGGGGATCTGAAAAATAGTGCCTCTTTGGCAATTCGATAATTACCAGCGGGAAGTTTGCCGTAAAGCCATTCCCAGTCAATAATAAGTTCTTCGCTTCCCATTGCCGGCAACATATATCCAATAGAGTTGAACCCATAATTTTCGATGACAGGTTCGACATCTATCCATCCATTATCAGTTTTGCGCTGTACAGTATAACTTTCACCGTAGGTGTATTCGGTATCCGTGACATTTTTGAGTGTAACGGTTACCCCCGATGGAGTAGCTGTGCCATCTTTTACCCGCATGATAATAGGCCATTTGCTCAAAAACTCATCTATATCTCCATATCGGATGTCGATACCGCTCCCACCGCTTTCCCAAATACTTTCAAGATTCACGCGGTCTGGCTTGCCGCTCTGATTCGAGTGTACGACTAAACGATAACCACCCTCAACACCGTAGACCATTATATAGTAGTCAAAGCTTGAGCTGGTATTTACGCCTTTGTATTGCTGCAAGTTCTCAAACAGCAGGCTGTCTCCTTTTTTAGCGAGGGCTCGCACATCTTCAAGTGTTATGGATTGCTGCTCGTTCGGTTCAAGTTCAGGCCTTCTTTGGTCAATGCCGATAGCGGTCAATTCGCCGTTAACAATCGCCAGATTACCAGTTGCCAGTATTGCACCGTTATATTCTGATTGTGAGACGATTAATTGCTCTCCGTCCATTGATAAAGCATAATCATAGAGCATGCGGTCTGATAAATCATACTGCTTTCCGGCAGCGTAATCATAGACAGTCACATGAGTATCTATAATTCCAGACC